>NZ_PTRI01000013.1:0-132677 GCF_002965965.1 Escherichia sp. MOD1-EC5495 | reverse complement strand
GACTATCACTTATTTAAGTGATATTGGTTGTCTGGAGATTCAGGGGGCCAGTCTATTAACACCTTGCCGGTATTAATTTGAAGGAAATATTACCAGTGAGAATACTCCATTGTAAAATTGTGATATATATGATGGTGAAAAAAACAAACAAATATTTTTCATATCTGGCATATCAAAAGCAATAATAAACTGACAGGGAAAGATATCGTTACTATAACGTTCACAAACAAGGTTAGAACTCGATATATAGCTGTTACCTGACTATGTTTTCTTATCTTAAATCAAAATCAGCACTCAGTTAAGGAATGATAGCCGCGTCAGTTTATCATTGCCTTTCAATTAGTTACGTAGAAACATGATTAAAAAGCATTAATTAAGGACATTTCAGGTTACATTCGAAAAAATCCTCTATAAATTAATGCAAACAGTCATGGAATTTTATATATACAAAATCATATACAGTTTAATAAAACATATATGAATATCAGTTATATCTATTACTCATTCAGGACGTAAATAACCATAAACTTTACAGGGGTTAGCTAATGGATTTAGAAATTAAGTTTTCATATCATTTTCCTGATGGAATAATTCTTACAGAAGATGGTATTCTTACAAAAGGGAATGAGCAATCTTACATACCTCCGAAAGAGCTTGGCGTATTATTTGTATTGCTTGAATCATCTGGCAATGTTGTATCAAAAGATATGATCATCGAGTCCGTGTGGAAAAATGTGATTGTAAGTGACGAGTCCCTTACACGGTGTATATATTCATTAAGATGTATTTTTGAACGCATCGGTTATACCCGCTGTATAGAAACCATATACAGGAAAGGCTATCGATTCAGTGGGCAAGTTTTCAAAATAAAAGGGAACCAAAATAATGAAGAAGGAAGTACGGTTGCTTTATTTCCATTTACAACGTCTCACAGTCATCATGATCCATTAACACTAAATCAGGATCTTGTACAACTTATCTCAAACCAAAAAAATGATGACCTTTATATATACCCACTGGCAGCAACCCAATATTGTATAGATAATAAATCTCAAACAGCTTTTCTGGCCAGATTCAAACCGGATTATTTTATAACCGGAAGAATCAACCAACATGGAACATCAAATAGTTTATATGTTGAGGTGATCGATGCAAAAAGCTTTTATCTTGTTGCCAGCACACATCTGCAAGCGGATGATATACAAAAAGTATCACAATTTATAATAAGTAATTTGTATCTGGCTATGAAGAAGCCTAAAGCTGTACAGGGCTTGATTAATCAACGCGATTCTTTTAATGACCATATTTTATCAAAAGAAATGTCTAACGGAAAAAACGCGCTAAATGAGTTCACGCCTGAAAGCATTGTCAAAGCAATAACGATATTTGAACACCTGAAAAAAAACACAATATTCCGTCTCTAATAAATGAGTGTCATTGCCTGTTGGCTGAATGCTATATATCCCTGGCTCTTCATGGTATGAATGAGCATAAAGATGCAACTCAAAAAGCATTCGCATTTATAGATAAGGTGTCAGATAAAACTATTTGTGATGGAAAGATTTCAGGAATCATGGGATTGATAACTGGTCTTTCCGGACAAGCAACGACATCACGTATTTTTTTTGAACATGCGCAGACACAAATATTAGATATCGCCGCCTTATACTATTATCGTGCACTGGTAAATATATATAACGATAAAATTGAGGATGCAATTGCTTGTATAGACCAGGCACTGTTACTTGAACCTGATATGCATAAAGCTGTGGTAATAAAAAAATGCATTAATGCATATATTTCTGCAACACAGAATAAAAAATGCACACACGTTTATCAAGGAACAGAGAAAGAATGCTATTTAGTTATTATTAATAACATCCAAAAATTAAAGCAATTATCAAAAACTAATAATAATATCGATTTTAATAGTCAATGTGCAGTAGCGTGAGTCGTGATAATCCTCGACTGGTATAACGAATGCAAACTCGTTTATGACTGCTAATGTCGAGGAGCACACAAGCTCTACTTATTTTTGATTGTTGTTATTTGATTCAGCCATACTTGATGTAAGCACATTAAAAGAATGGAAAGTTTCGATAAAAAAAGAAAAATAAATGAGGATATAAAAACTGGAGCGGGCGAAGGGAATCGAACCCTCGTATAGAGCTTGGGAAGCTCTCGTTCTACCATTGAACTACGCCCGCTTTGAAATGCGTAAGGCATTATAAACCTTACGCTCTTCTTAGCAAGTGCCTTGCTACTGACTGCTGATTAATTCACCATCAGCACTTTGGTTTACTGCCCTGTGGCGGCAAGTAGCGCAAAGGATCAATCGCCGTAGCACGGTAACGAATCTGGAAATGTAACCGCACAGATTCAGCATCCGTACTGCCCATCGTCGCTATCTTTTGCCCAGCCTTAACATTTTGCCCATTGTTTACTAGCATCGTGTCGTTATGAGCGTAAGCAGTGATGTAATCTTCACTGTGTTTAATCATGATGAGATTACCGTAGCCACGTAATTGGTTACCGACATACACCACCTTACCGGCGCCGGCTGCATATATTGGCGTCCCGCGCGCTGCAGCAATATCAATCCCTTTATTACCACCATCAGCCATTGAGTAAGGCATGATAACTTTTCCACTCGTTGGCCATAACCAGCAACGTTGTCCGACGGGCGGCCATGAAGATTTCGGAACCACTGGCGGTGGAGTGACTGACGCTGTTTTCGTCGTTGATTTGGCTGTATTTTTTCTCGAGCTGCGGTTACTTTTTGCCCCACCAAGTTTCAACTTTTGACCAACTTCGATGGTATAGGGTGGAGAAATGCCGTTGAGTCGGGCAAGTTCTTTTACGCTTGTTCCCGTGGTGCGTGAAATACGATAAAGCGTATCCCCCCGTTTCACGGTGTAAACGGAGCCGGAATACGTTCCTGTGTCTGATGATTTGCTACCAGAACAGCCCGCCAGAAGCAGCCCTGCCGATAACAGCATCACGATACCCAGCGTTTTTTTATTCGGGCGTCCTGCGCTCAAAATCTTTCCTCGCTCAAAAAACAAGACGCTATATCATAGCAGCCACCTGTCAGATACCCAATCCATTGCTCGGAAAATGGATGTACAAATCAAGAATTGTTAATGAATCCATTAGGATAGCGATCCCCCATTTGCACATCATCATAACGCAAAAGAAGGCATCCTGACTGTCGCCTAATATTCATTTATCACAATGATTTTTATCACACTCATATTGATACACAGCCCTCTCTTTCTTTGCTGATAAAAACGCATCATCCCTGGCGTTTTATTAACAACATCACACTTCCCTCCTCCCCCCATGCTTATAGTCGTTTCTGGCGTAATTCTTGCCTGCAAAGACTAAATCATTGCCATAAGAACCAAATGTTCAAATCAAGGGGATTTCTATGGAAGCACGGGAAGCAACCGCTACAGGTGAATCATGTATGCGCGTAGATGCCATTGCTAAGGTTACCGGGCGGGCACGATATACTGATGATTATGTTATGGCGGGCATGTGTTACGCAAAATATGTACGTAGCCCTATCGCACATGGTTATGCCGTAAATATTGACGATGAAAAGGCCAGAAGCCTGCCGGGCGTACTGGCGATTTTTACCTGGGAGGATGTACCGGATATCCCATTCGCTACGGCAGGACATGCCTGGACACTTGACGAAAATAAACGCGATACCGCCGATCGCGCACTGTTAACCCGCCATGTTCGTCATCATGGTGATGCCGTTGCCATTGTCGTGGCTCGCGATGAGCTCACGGCAGAAAAAGCGGCGCAACTAGTCAGCATTGAGTGGCAAGAATTACCCGTTATCACCACACCAGAAGCGGCACTGGCAGAAGACGCAGCACCAATCCATAACGGCGGCAATTTACTTAAACAAAGCACGATGTCGACGGGCAATGTCCAGCAAACAATCGATGCGGCAGATTACCAGATCGAGGGGCATTATCAGACACCGGTCATTCAGCATTGCCATATGGAAAGTGTGACCTCACTGGCATGGATGGAGGATGACTCGCGAATTACCATCGTCTCCAGTACGCAGATCCCACATATTGTTCGCCGCGTTGTCGGTCAGGCGCTGGATATTCCCTGGTCATGTGTTCGAGTCATCAAACCGTTTGTCGGCGGCGGTTTTGGTAATAAACAGGATGTGCTGGAAGAGCCTATGGCGGCCTTCCTGACCAGCAAGCTCGGGGGCATTCCGGTGAAAGTTTCCCTTAGCCGTGAAGAGTGTTTTCTCGCAACCCGAACCCGCCACGCCTTTACCATTGATGGGAAAATGGGCGTGAATCGTGATGGTACGTTGAAAGGTTATAGCCTGGATGTTCTGTCCAACACCGGCGCTTATGCCTCCCACGGTCACTCCATCGCTTCCGCAGGCGGTAACAAAGTCGCTTACCTTTATCCTCGTTGTGCTTATGCCTACAGTTCAAAGACCTGCTATACCAATCTGCCCTCGGCAGGCGCGATGCGTGGTTATGGCGCACCGCAAGTCGTTTTTGCTGTCGAATCAATGCTGGATGACGCCGCTACCGCGTTAGAACTAGACCCAGTAGAAATTCGTTTACGTAATGCTGCTCGAGAAGGCGATGCAAATCCGCTCACGGGCAAACGTATTTACAGCGCAGGATTACCAGAGTGTCTTGAAAAAGGGCGGAAAATCTTTGAATGGGAAAAACGCCGTGCAGAGTGTCAGAACCAGCAAGGCAATTTGCGGCGAGGCGTTGGCGTTGCCTGTTTTAGCTACACCTCTAACACCTGGCCTGTCGGGGTGGAAATCGCGGGCGCACGCCTGTTGATGAATCAGGATGGAACCATCAACGTGCAAAGCGGCGCTACAGAAATCGGTCAGGGTGCCGACACCGTGTTCTCACAAATGGTGGCAGAAACCGTGGGTGTCCCGGTCAGCGATGTCCGCGTAATTTCGACACAAGACACCGATATTACACCATTCGACCCCGGCGCGTTTGCATCACGTCAGAGCTACGTTGCCGCGCCAGCGTTGCGCAGTGCGGCGCTGCTGCTGAAAGAGAAAATCATCGCTCACGCCGCAGTCATGCTACATCAGTCAGCGATGAATCTGACCCTGATAAAAGGCCAAATCGTGCTGGTTGAAAGACCGGAAGAGTCGTTGTTGTCATTAAAAGATCTGGCAATGGATGCGTTTTATCATCCCGAGCGTGGCGGACAGCTTTCTGCAGAAAGTTCTATCAAAACTACCACTAACCCACCGGCGTTTGGCTGCACCTTTGTTGACCTTACAGTCGATATTGCGCTGTGCAAAGTCACTATCAACCGCATCCTCAACGTTCATGATTCGGGGCATATTCTTAATCCGCTACTGGCAGAAGGCCAGGTACACGGCGGGATGGGAATGGGCATTGGCTGGGCGCTATTTGAAGAGATGATCATCGACGCGAAAAGCGGCGTGGTACGTAACCCAAATCTGCTGGATTACAAAATGCCGACCATGCCGGATCTGCCACAACTGGAAAGTGCGTTTGTCGAAATCAATGAACCGCAATCCGCATACGGACATAAGTCACTGGGTGAGCCACCAATCATTCCTGTTGCCGCTGCTATTCGTAACGCGGTGAAGATGGCTACCGGTGTTGCAATCAATACACTGCCACTGACGCCAAAACGGTTATACGAAGAGTTCCATCTGGCAGGATTGATTTGAGGATAACATCATGTTTGATTTTGCTTCTTACCATCGCGCGACCACCATTGCCGATGCCATCAACCTGCTGACCCACAATCCGCAGGCAAAACTGCTCGCCGGTGGCACTGACGTACTGATTCAGCTCCATCATCACAATGACCGTTATCGCCATATTGTTGATATCCACAATCTGGCGGAGCTTCGGGGAATTACGCTGGAGGAAAATGGCGCGCTACGAATCTGCTCCGCGACGACATTTACTCAGCTCATTGAAGATCCGTTAACCCAGCATCATCTTCCGGCGTTATGTGCTGCGGCTTCGTCAATTGCCGGACCGCAGATCCGTAATGTCGCTACATACGGTGGAAATATTTGCAACGGTGCCACCAGCGCAGACTCCGCCACACCAACGCTGATTTATGACGCGAAGCTGGAGATCCACTCACCGCGTGGAGTTCGTTTCGTCCCGATTAATGGCTTTCACACAGGGCCAGGCAAAGTCTCTCTTGAACATGACGAAATTCTTGTCGCCTTTCATTTTCCGCCACAACCGAAAGAACATGCTGGTAGCGCGCATTTTAAATATGCCATGCGCGACGCAATGGATATTTCAACGATTGGCTGCGCCGCGTATTGTCGGCTGGATAATGGAAGTTTCAGTGAATTACGCCTGGCATTTGGTGTTGCCGCTCCAACGCCGATTCGCTGCCAACACGCCGAACAGGCTGCACAAAACGCGCCACTGAACCTGCAAACGCTGGAAGCCATCAGCGAGTCTGTCCTGCAAGACGTCGCCCCGCGTTCCTCATGGCGTGCGAGTAAAGAGTTTCGTCTGCATCTTATCCAGACGATGACCCAAAAAGTCATTAGCGAAGCCGTCGCTGCGGCAGGGGGAAAACTGCAATGAACCACAGCGAAACAATTACCATTGAATGCGTCATTAACGGTATGCCTTTTCAGCTCCGCGCCGCGCCGGGTATGCCGCTTTCAGAACTGCTCCGTGAGCAAGGATTACTTAGCGTCAAACAAGGATGCTGCGTTGGAGAATGCGGCGCGTGTACTGTGCTGGTTGATGGCACCGCGATAGATAGCTGCTTATACCTTGCCTCCTGGGCTGAAGGAAAAGAGATACGCACGCTGGAAGGCGAAGCAAAAGGCGGCAAACTTTCTCATGTACAACAGGCTTATGCGAAATCAGGCGCGGTACAGTGTGGCTTTTGTACGCCCGGTTTGATTATGGCCACCACGGCAATGCTGGCAAAACCACGCGAGAAACCATTAACTATTACGGAAATTCGTCGCGGCCTGGCGGGAAATCTTTGTCGCTGCACCGGTTATCAGATGATTGTGAATACAGTGCTGGACTGCGAGGAAACGAAGTAAAACGAAATCCGGCCTGAATGCAGGCCGGATTTACTGCGGTTACGCACTTAACAATTCATATTTTTTAATCTTACGATAGAGCGTAGCAATGCCGATTCCCAGTTCATCAGCAACTTGCTTCTTGCTGTTATGACGTGAAAGCGCCTCGCGGATCATCTGTTTTTCCATCTCCTCCAGCGCCGTACCACCAGCATCATCAAGTGCCAAATGTGCTTCGCTGGCTTCTGGGCTCTCACTTTGCTCTGTCACGCCGTTATTTACCAGATTGGGCGGCAGGAGTGTGCTGTCAATGACTTCACCTGAAGGAACAACGTTGACCAGATATTCCATCAAATTGCTTAGCTCTCGCAGGTTTCCAGGCCAATAATGCTTACGCAGCAACTCAACAACATCAGGAGCAATGCCAGGATAAACCGACCCCAGACGACGGGTATGCAGATGTAAAAAGTAATGCACCAACAGTTCAATATCTTCCTGACGCTCACGCAAAGGCGGCAACGTTAACGGAATAACATTCAGGCGATAGAAGAGATCCTCACGAAACTTACCTTCAGCAATAAACTGAGCCAAATTCTGGTTAGTTGCAGAAATGATGCGGATGTCGACCTGTATTGGGCTGCTGGCACCAATCGGCAGAATTTCACGCGCCTCAATAGCTCGTAACAATTTTGCCTGCAACATTAATGGCATATCGCCAATTTCATCGAGAAACAGCGTGCCCGTATTCGCCGCCTGAATCAGCCCTGTTTTGCCGTTGGCAGAAGCACCCGTAAAAGCGCCTTTGACATAACCGAACAGCTCACTTTCCAGAAGCTGCTCCGGGATCGCGGCACAGTTGATAGCAATAAAGGGTTTATTCCGTCTTCCACTCAACTTATGAATTGCACGAGCGACAACTTCTTTACCGGTGCCACTTTCCCCGACCACCATTACGCTGGATGGGCTGGGCGCGATACGGCTAATGAGTCGTTTTAATTGCCGCATAACCCGGCATTCACCCACTAATTGTTCAATATGCGGTTCATCAGAAACGTTCGCCACAGAAAAACTGGTATGTGACTGGTGAAACGCCATCAAAAATAACTGTCGCCCCTGGATGTTATGCAACTGACCAATTATTAATTCACTTTTATCATCCCACGAAACGATATGTTGCATATGTCCATGAGTAAAATTACTCTCAAATGTTAATGGTCTGAAACGAATAGGTTTCCCAACCATATTATTTTGAGCAACACCAAGAGTTTTTAATGCAGTCTGGTTAACAAACTGAATACGATTGTCTTCATCGATAACTAACACTCCCTGATCCATATTATCGATCATGGTAGCGAATATTTTACTTATATTATCTCCTGGCCCCTGATCTTCCAGAAGTTTCGAGACAAAAATAGTAGATATATGGCGAACGTAATCTGAAAATTCGCGTAAATTATCACTGATATGTTCTTGTTGCTCATGAGTAACAGCAATCAAACTTATTACTCCGACACAACGATCCTGCAGAATAACGGGCGTGCCCAGGAATGCCTTTTCACGACAATTTTCTTTACTGTCACAACCTTCACAAAGGGGATCGAAGCGAGACTGTGTCACAACCTTTTCGGTTTTGGTTTCCAGGACATAGCGGAGCAAACGTGAATTGCCACTTAGCTGGCGCCCAAGAAACTTCCCATATGCGCCAGTTCCAGCGACGCGACACAAGTTTTCATCAACGATCTCAACCTCAAGCTGCAAAACGCTGGCTAGCATTCTGGCAAAACGCTGAATTGTTGGTTGAATTTGCATCAATACTGACTGCGTAGTAACAAGCTCCATAGCTTTACCTTCCAGAATCACTTAAAAGTCGATCATTGAAGACGTTGATGGTTCACAGGTCATGACGATATTAACTCAGACAAATATAGCTTTGCTAAAAACATAGGATTTTTATCACTTTCTAATGAAATTATGGAAGTGATATCACATTTCTATATCAATATGAGAATTACGGGACTGCATTTATCAAACTGACGACGATTCTCCTCTCCCTTATATCTTATTTACGATACTTAGCAGCAAATAAATAACGGCAGAAAAAAAGCCAATCGTTTCCGTATATTTTTATGCTCCATAGTGCAATGTTAATTTGTGATCAACCCCACACATTACCTGTCAAATTACTCTTTCGCAGCCGCGTAGATAATTCTGGCACACTTATTGTTAGTCCCTGGTATAGCTGTGAAAACACCAATCACTTTGGCAAGTCACAGTGAAATAAACCACTTTGCCTGTCATTCCACTATCGGGACTTTATGATGAAAACTGTTAATGAGCTGATTAAGGATATCAATTCGCTGACCTCTCACCTTCACGAGAAAGATTTTTTGTTAACGTGGGAACAGACGCCAGATGAACTGAAACAAGTACTGGACGTTGCCGCAGCGTTAAAAGCACTGCGTGCTGAAAACATCTCGACCAAAGTCTTTAATAGTGGATTAGGTATTTCCGTATTCCGCGACAACTCCACCCGTACCCGTTTTTCTTATGCTTCCGCGCTTAACCTGCTCGGTCTGGCACAGCAAGATCTTGATGAAGGTAAATCACAAATCGCTCACGGCGAAACCGTTCGTGAAACCGCTAATATGATCTCCTTCTGCGCCGACGCTATCGGTATTCGTGACGATATGTATCTGGGTGCGGGTAACGCCTATATGCGTGAAGTTGGCGCGGCACTCGACGACGGCTACAAACAGGGCGTGCTGCCGCAGCGCCCGGCTTTAGTTAACCTGCAATGTGATATCGACCACCCGACGCAGTCGATGGCTGACCTGGCATGGTTGCGTGAACACTTTGGTTCGCTGGAAAACCTGAAAGGTAAAAAAATCGCCATGACCTGGGCCTATTCACCAAGCTACGGCAAACCGCTTTCTGTTCCGCAAGGCATCATCGGCCTGATGACCCGCTTCGGTATGGATGTCACCCTGGCCCACCCGGAAGGTTATGACCTGATCCCGGATGTGGTTGAAGTGGCGAAAAACAATGCTAAAGCGTCCGGCGGCAGCTTCCGTCAGGTCACCAGCATGGAAGAAGCGTTCAAAGATGCAGACATCGTTTATCCGAAGTCATGGGCACCTTACAAAGTGATGGAAGAGCGTACTGAACTGCTGCGCGCTAACGATCACGAAGGCTTAAAAGCACTGGAAAAACAGTGTCTGGCGCAGAACGCACAGCACAAAGACTGGCATTGTACTGAAGAGATGATGGAGCTGACCCGTGATGGCGAAGCCCTGTATATGCACTGCCTGCCAGCCGATATCAGCGGCGTATCCTGCAAAGAAGGTGAAGTCACTGAGGGCGTATTCGAAAAATACCGTATCGCGACCTACAAAGAAGCCAGCTGGAAGCCTTATATCATCGCCGCGATGATCCTGTCCCGTAAATACTCCAAACCGGGTGCACTGCTCGAACAACTGCTGAAAGAAGCGCAAGAACGCGTGAAATAACCCCTCGGGCCGATCGACAGATCGGCTCTCTATTTACAGAGGCCAAAAGGATAGGATATGTCCGTTTTCTCATTGAAGATTGATATCGCCGATAACAAATTTTTCAACGGCGAAACATCACCGCTCTTTTCGCAAAGCCAGGCAAAACTGGCGCGCCAGTTCCATCAGAAGATTGCTGGCTATCGCCCAACACCGCTTTGTGCGCTGGACGACCTCGCGAACCTTTTTGGTGTGAAGAAAATTCTCGTTAAGGACGAATCAAAACGATTCGGTCTGAACGCCTTCAAGATGCTCGGCGGTGCGTATGCCATCGCTCAGTTACTGTGCGAAAAATATCATCTTGATATCGAAACACTGTCATTTGAACACCTGAAAAAGGCTATCGGCGAAAAAATGACCTTCGCCACCACCACCGACGGCAACCACGGGCGCGGTGTGGCATGGGCAGCGCAGCAACTCGGACAGAATGCGGTGATTTACATGCCGAAAGGCTCCGCTCAGGAACGCGTTGACGCCATTCTGAATCTCGGTGCCGAGTGCATCGTCACCGATATGAACTATGACGACACCGTTCGCCTGACCATGCAACACGCGCAGCAGCACGGCTGGGAAGTGGTACAAGACACAGCCTGGGAAGGCTACACCAAAATCCCAACCTGGATCATGCAGGGCTATGCCACGCTGGCAGATGAAGCTGTCGAGCAAATGCGTGAAATGGGCGTAACCCCGACGCACGTTCTGCTGCAAGCCGGTGTCGGTGCTATGGCCGGTGGTGTGTTGGGTTATCTGGTCGATGTCTATAGCCCGCAAAATCTGCACAGCATTATTGTTGAACCTGACAAAGCTGACTGTATTTATCGCTCTGGCGTCAAAGGCGATATCGTCAACGTTGGCGGCGATATGGCCACTATTATGGCGGGCCTGGCCTGCGGCGAACCTAACCCGCTGGGCTGGGAAATCCTACGTAACTGCGCCACCCAATTCATCTCCTGCCAGGACAGCGTTGCCGCATTAGGTATGCGCGTGCTGGGTAATCCGTATGGCAACGATCCACGCATCATCTCCGGTGAATCTGGCGCTGTCGGTTTGGGCGTTCTCGCGGCGGTTCATTATCACCCGCAACGTCAAAGCCTGATGGAAAAACTGGCGCTGAACAAAGATGCCGTGGTGCTGGTTATCAGCACTGAAGGCGACACCGACGTGAAGCACTACCGCGAAGTTGTCTGGGAAGGCAAACACTCTGTAGCACCTTAATCACCCTATTGGAACTGCTCCCTGCAAAACGGGGAGTAAAAAAACTGGAGAAAAATAATGGCTAAGAATATTCCATTCAAACTGATTCTTGAAAAAGCAAAGGATTACCAGGCAGACATGACTCGCTTCCTGCGCGACATGGTTGCGATTCCCAGCGAAAGCTGCGACGAAAAACGCGTAGTGCATCGTATTAAAGAAGAGATGGAAAAAGTCGGCTTCGATAAAGTTGAAATCGACCCGATGGGTAACGTTCTCGGTTATATCGGCCACGGCCCGCGTCTGGTTGCGATGGATGCTCATATCGATACCGTCGGCATTGGCAACATCAAAAACTGGGACTTCGATCCGTACGAAGGCATGGAAACTGATGAGCTGATTGGTGGTCGCGGCACTTCCGACCAGGAAGGCGGCATGGCATCTATGGTTTATGCCGGTAAAATCATTAAAGACCTTGGTCTGGAAGATGAATACACCCTGCTGGTCACCGGTACGGTGCAGGAAGAAGACTGCGACGGTCTGTGCTGGCAGTACATTATTGAACAATCTGGCATTCGCCCGGAATTTGTGGTCAGTACTGAACCGACTGATTGCCAGGTATACCGTGGTCAGCGCGGTCGTATGGAAATTCGTATTGATGTTCAGGGCGTTAGCTGTCACGGTTCTGCGCCAGAACGCGGTGATAACGCCATTTTCAAAATGGGACCGATTCTTGGCGAATTACAAGAACTGTCCCAACGTCTGGGTTATGACGAATTCCTCGGCAAAGGTACGCTGACCGTTTCTGAAATTTTCTTTACCTCCCCAAGCCGTTGCGCTGTAGCAGACAGCTGCGCAGTTTCTATTGACCGTCGTCTGACCTGGGGTGAAACCTGGGAAGGCGCGCTGGACGAAATCCGCGCCCTGCCAGCAGTTCAAAAAGCGAATGCTGTCGTTTCTATGTACAACTATGACCGTCCGTCCTGGACTGGCCTGGTCTACCCAACCGAATGCTACTTCCCGACCTGGAAAGTGGAAGAAGATCACTTCACTGTTAAAGCCCTGGTGAATGCCTACGAAGGTCTGTTTGGCAAAGCGCCGGTCGTTGATAAGTGGACCTTCTCAACTAACGGCGTATCCATCATGGGTCGTCACGGCATTCCGGTGATCGGCTTTGGCCCAGGTAAAGAACCTGAAGCGCACGCGCCAAACGAAAAAACCTGGAAATCTCATCTGGTGACCTGTGCCGCTATGTACGCTGCAATCCCGTTAAGCTGGCTGGCAACCGAATAATTATTCTTAACTTATTCCCCTCCGGTTCGCCGGAGGGTTTTTGGAGTTTGCTATGCGCGTATTGATCAAAAACGGCACTGTCGTTAACGCAGATGGACAAGCCAAACAGGATTTGTTGATTGAAAGCGGGATTGTTCGCCAGTTGGGCACCGATATTTCGCCGCAGCTCCCTTATGAAGAAATTGATGCCACTGGCTGTTACGTTTTCCCTGGCGGCGTCGATGTCCATACACATTTCAATATTGATGTCGGCATTGCGCGCAGTTGTGATGATTTTTTTACCGGTACTCGCGCAGCCGCGTGTGGCGGTACAACAACCATTATTGACCATATGGGATTTGGCCCAAACGGCTGCCGGTTACGCCATCAACTGGAAGTTTATCGTGGCTATGCCGCCCATAAAGCGGTCATCGACTACAGCTTTCACGGTGTAATTCAGCATATTAATCACGCCATCCTCGACGAAATTCCGATGATGGTCGAGGAAGGGCTGAGCAGTTTTAAACTCTATTTAACCTATCAATATAAACTCAACGATGACGAAGTGTTGCAAGCATTACGCCGCTTGCATGAGTCCGGCGCCCTGACCACTGTGCACCCGGAAAATGACGCAGCTATCGCCAGTAAGCGGGCGGAGTTCATCGCCGCCGGGCTAACCGCTCCGCGCTATCACGCATTGAGTCGACCTCTGGAATGCGAAGCAGAAGCTATCGCCCGCATGATTAACCTGGCGCAACTTGCCGGCAACGCCCCACTCTATATCGTCCATCTGTCTAACGGCTTAGGTCTGGATTATCTGCGTCTTGCCCGTGCGAATCACCAGCCAGTCTGGGTTGAAACCTGCCCACAATATCTTCTGCTGGACGAACGCAGTTACGATACAGAATACGGAATGAAATTTATCCTTAGCCCGCCGCTGCGCAACGTTCGTGAGCAGGACAAGCTGTGGTGCGGCATCAGCGATGGTGCGATTGACGTGGTAGCGACCGATCATTGCACCTTCTCGATGGCTCAACGCCAGCAAATTTCTAAAGGCGATTTCAGTCGCTGCCCAAATGGCTTACCCGGTGTGGAAAATCGTATGCAATTGCTGTTTTCCAGCGGCGTAATGACCGGACGTATCACCCCGGAACGTTTTGTTGAGTTAACCAGTGCGATGCCCGCCAGGCTGTTTGGCCTGTGGCCACAAAAAGGATTGTTAGCGCCCGGTTCCGATGGCGACGTGGTGATTATCGATCCACGCCAGAGCCAACAAATTCAACATCGCCATCTCCACGACAATGCTGACTATTCGCCCTGGGAGGGCTTTACCTGTCAGGGCGCGATTGTCAGAACCTTATCCCGTGGTGAAACGATTTTCTGCGACGGAGCCTTTACAGGCAAAGCCGGACGTGGTCGTTTCCTGCGACGCAAACCGTTTGTCCCTCCCGTGCTCTAACCACTGCCAGGGATCTATACACAATCAAGAATGATGAGTGAGGAAAAATGAGTAAGAAAATTGTTCTCGCCCTCGGCGGGAATGCGCTGGGCGACGATCTGGCCGGACAAATGAAAGCGGTAAAAATTACGTCTCAGGCAATTGTTGATTTAATTGCCCAGGGACATGAAGTTATCGTCACTCATGGTAATGGACCGCAGGTAGGCATGATTAACCAGGCATTCGAAGCTGCCGCAAAAACTGAAGCGCACTCGCCGATGCTGCCGATGTCTGTCTGTGTTGCGTTAAGTCAGGGATATATTGGTTACGATCTGCAAAATGCCTTAAGGGAAGAGCTGCTTTCTCGTGGTATTAATAAACCTGTAGCAACGCTGGTTACTCAGGTCGAAGTCGACGCTAACGATCCGGCATTCCTCCACCCGACCAAACCGATCGGATCGTTCTTTACCGAGCAGGAAGCCGAGCAACTGACAAAACAGGGTTACACCCTGAAAGAAGACGCGGGTCGTGGCTATCGTCGTGTAGTAGCCTCACCGAAGCCTGTTGATATTATTGAAAAAGAAACGGTTAAAGCTCTGGTAGATACAGGCCAGGTGGTGATCACCGTTGGCGGTGGCGGTATTCCTGTGATTCGTGAAGGCAATCATCTGCGCGGTGCCAGCGCGGTTATCGATAAAGACTGGGCCAGCGCCCGTCTGGCAGAAATGATCGATGCCGATATGCTGATCATTCTGACTGCGGTAGAAAAAGTGGCCATTAACTTCGGTAAAGAGAATGAGCAGTGGCTCGACCGCCTGTCATTGGCCGATGCAGAACGCTTTATCGAAGAAGGTCATTTTGCGAAAGGTTCTATGCTGCCGAAAGTGGAAGCTGCCGCCTCGTTTGCTCGCTCTCGCGCAGGTCGCGAAGCACTGATTACCGTGTTGAGCAAAGCGAAAGAAGGGATTGAAGGCAAAACCGGAACGGTGATTTGTCAGTAAGTTAAAGGCCGGATGGGTAATACCATCCGGCCGTTTTCATTTAAGCCACTTCCAGCACTTCTTCTGTCGCTTTAACGCCCTGATGCATCAACATCATTAACGCCTCAAGTACGCCGCCGCCAATCGCCCTGGCTTTATCTGAAACACTGGTAAAATCAGCCGTTTCACCACGAGGGTCAATATCACCAATTTTAAAACCACCGACCACAGCCAGTCCGTCGTTCAACAAGCCACGTACCATCCCCGTCAACGGCGCTTTAATTTCATGCTCGCCAATCCAGGCAATCACATCACCCTCTTGCACCAGATCGCCTAATTTCACGTTGGAACGCATGATACCTGCCGCCGGAGCGCGAATAACTCGCCGGGTGGTATGCCCCATGATATTACCGGGAACACCTGTATTTTCCTGTGCGCAGCCGGAGTAAATCACCTGACCGAGCCAGTGCCCACGATTCGTTTCAATCACCGCATGACAATCTTTACCTGCGGTAAAGCCCGGCCCAAGCGCGATCGTCACTGGCGCCATATCTGCACGCGTACCCAAATTCTGTTTCGCAAGAATAGCGTCCACAACGCAAAGCGGTTTCAGTTCATCAAGCAGTGAACAGGCAGGATCTACCATCACCGGGATGAACCCGCGTTCGGTAAGTTTCATCGCCTCCGCAGAGCTGGTTGCCAGGCAGGCAGTGACGCCTTCGACCGTCATTTCGCCGTCGAACACGGCTTGGGCAAACGCCACGGTACAACGAATCACCGTTGGCTTTTCCACTTCCAGCATGATCACTTTGAACCCCGCATGATACAGACGCAGCGCCACACCACTGGCGATATCCCCCGCACCGCGAATCACCACCAGTTGGTGCCCGGAAGGATGCGTAGGTTTCATCATCAGCCCACCCGGCGCGTTATTTTTCACCTGTAATATTTCTGCCAGCACGCTGATGGCTATCTCCTGCGGCGTTTCCGCACCAATGTTGTAACCAACCGGCGCATGTAAACGGGCAATATGTTCTTCAGCCACGCCTTTCTCGCGCAACTGACGCAGGAAAAGCTGCACCTTGCGGCGACTTGCCAGCAAACCCAGCCATGCAATAGGCTGCTCAATGAGTTTATCGAGGGCTTCACGATCCTGATTATTCGTGGCAATCAGGACAAAATTATCAGGGCGAATCTCCAGTGCTTCTACTGCCGCGCCAAACGAATCGGCATGGAGAAGCGTAGTTGACGGCGGAAAAAGTTCAGGATTGAGGCTTTCGCGATAAATATCGGCAACGGCGATATCAAACCCTAATAACGCGGCACTCTGGGCTATCGCCCGGTTGACATGCCCCGCGCCGATCAACACCAGACGTGGTCGCATACCATGTACGCTGATAAACACTGACATTGCGCCTCCGCAATCTGACCCGACGGCATCCGCGCCGTTACGAGCCATGCGCCCGTGGAATAATCGCGGCTTACGTTCCTGCAATGCCTGAAGCGACTCTTCAATCACCTTCCGCTCAACCATTCCGCCGCCAATTGTGCCGACGATAGAACCATCGGCACGCACTAACATTTGTGCAGAATGACGGGGTGTAGAACCTCGGCTATCAACAATTTGCGCCATCGCAAACGGACAATTTTGCTCTTCGAGTTTTGCAGCCTCTGTGAAAATATTCATACCAACCTCAATGGATATCCTTTCAGTAACCCGGAATGCCCGTGCTGCTAATTCACAAATCTGCGCGCGATTGCAGGATGTTCTTGTATATCGCCCAGCCAGATTGCCTCTACGTCATGTTGTTGCAGCGGTTTGAGTAGCTCGCTTTGCGCAATCGCATTCTCACATTGAGAAAAACGGTTAATGAACCAGACTCGCCGACAGCCTTGCGGTACGTTTTTAAACGCGCCCTGCGGATGGCGAACCAGCGCAACGAGATCGCTCAGTTGCAAGGTTGCATCTGGTGTTAACCCAGTAATATCAGCAAACTGCGACCAGCGATGGATATTTTCGGTGCCAACTTTAGCGCCCAAAATATGCCCTCCCATCACAGCAATCACGCAGCAACTGCTTTTTGGTATGCAAGGTTCGTGCTCATCCGGCGCTTTTAACGGCATTCCACGCGAGCCATCTGCCTCAATGAGAATTACGTCACATTCTGGTCGTTGCGCCAGTACATCAATGGTATCTGGCGTAAATCCCTGCGCTTTTCCCTGTTTCGCTTTGAAGCGGTGAAAACAAAATGCAATGGGGGATGTGAGAGACGCATGAGGAAGCATGGCGGGATCGCGACAGAAAACCACGGGCCAGTGAGACGTTGGTATAAACATATGTGTCGTCGTCGTGATTAACACGCGCCTGCCACTAGACTGAAGTAACTCTGCCAGCCAAAAAAGCAGACTGGTTTTCCCCCCTGCACCAACAACAGAAATGACTGCCGGAGCGTTCTGCACGCCTAAATCAATGAATAATGCTGATGGGTCAATTATACTTTTCACGAGTCTTCATAGACCTCTCTGGGATAAATTAACCCACAAATTCATTAACCAGGAAGTAACGCAATTTTCAGGCGTTATTAACCGATATAAATAATGGAATCACTATGTCAGCCATCGACTGTATAATTACCGCTGCTGGATTATCATCAAGAATGGGACAATGGAAAATGATGTTACCCTGGCAACAGGAAACAATTCTTGATGCAAGTATCAAAAACGCGTTGCAGTTTTGTAGTCGAATTATTTTAGTTACGGGTTTTCGCGCTAATGAACTGCACCATCGCTACGAGAACACTGACAATATTACTCTTATTTATAATCCAGATTATGAGCAGGGCTTACTGACCTCGGTGAAGGCTGCTGCTCCCGAAGTGCAAACCGAATATTGCTTTATTACTCATGGCGACATGCCGAGCATTAATGCAAATATTTTCAATAAAATCTGGCAGTTACGCAATGGCGGCGCAATACTTCCACTCCACAATGGCATTCCTGGTCATCCCATTTTAATCTCAAAGTCGAGTCTGATGCAGGCTATCCAACGCCCCAACGTGACCAATATGCGTCAGGCATTGCAAATGGGTGAGCATTATTCCGTCGAAATAGAAGATGAAGAAATAATTTTAGATATTGATACCCCCGAGGACTTTATTTATGCGCAAAAGCGGCATACTAAATTTTAGAAAATCAGGTTAAACGATTGCGTTCAAATATTCATTCCACTCAGCGCGTTTTTATCATAATGATAAGGAGTCACTGATTTTGAGAAATGAGAAAAAATGATAAAAGCCCTGACAATAATAACTCTCAGTAGTGATTTTAATTCTCATTTAGCACCTGTGAGATCATTCACAAAAAACCATTAAGTTTCGAGGCGCCTCACATTTTTTTATATTTCAGGACCAACCTGGCAATAGTGGTGCGATTGTTGCTCTGTCTCCTTAAACCACCGGATTTATCAATACCGGTTACTCAATGATATCTGTATAAGCTAAGGAGAGGGTTATGGGGGATATTATGCGTCCCATTCCGTTTGAGGAACTTTTGACGCGCATATTTGATGAATACCAACAACAACGCTCAATCTTTGGTATTCCTGAGCAACAGTTTTACTCACCCGTAAAAGGTAAATCTGTCGGCGTCTTCGGTGAAACCTGTGCCACCCCCGTCGGCCCTGCCGCTGGTCCGCACACGCAACTCGCGCAAAACATCGTCACCTCCTGGCTGACTGGCGGACGCTTCATCGAACTAAAAACCGTCCAGATTCTTGATCGTCTGGAGCTGGAAAAGCCTTGTATCGACGCCGAAGATGAGTGCTTTAACACCGAATGGTCCACCGAATTTACCCTGCTTAAAGCCTGGGATGAATACCTCAAAGCCTGGTTTGCCCTGCATCTTCTCGAAGCGATGTTCCAGCCTTCTGACTCCGGTAAATCGTTTATTTTTAATATGAGCGTCGGTTACAACCTCGAAGGCATTAAGCAGCCGCCGATGCAGCAGTTCATCGACAATATGATGGACGCATCTGACCATCCGAGATTCGCTCAATACCACGATACGCTGAATAAACTCCTCCACGATGACGCATTTTTAGCCCGCCACGGATTGCAGGAAAAACGTGAAAGCTTGCAGGCCTTGCCAGCCCGTATCCCCACCAGCATGGTACAAGGCGTTACCCTCTCCACCATGCACGGCTGCCCTCCGCATGAAATCGAAGCCATTTGCCGCTACATGCTGGAAGAAAAAGAGCTGAACACCTTTGTGAAACTCAACCCGACCTTACTGGGGTACGCGCGTGTTCGTGAGATTCTTGATGGATGTGGATTCGATTACATCGGCTTAAAAGAAGAGTCATTTGATCACGACCTCAAGCTGACGCAGGCGCTGGAAATGCTGGAACGCCTGATGACGCTGGCAAAAGAAAAATCACTCGGCTTTGGCGTCAAACTGACTAACACTCTCGGCACCATCAATAACAAAGGTGCACTGCCCGGTGAAGAGATGTATATGTCCGGCCGTGCGCTGTTCCCGCTCTCTATCAATGTCGCAGCAGTTCTGTCCCGCGCCTTTGACGGCAAACTGCCAATTTCTTATTCCGGTGGTGCCAGCCAGCTGACTATCCGCGATATTTTCGATACTGGCATTCGTCCAATCACCATGGCAACCGACTTGCTGAAACCAGGCGGCTATCTGCGTTTAAGTGCCTGTATGCGCGAGCTGGAAGGCTCCGACGCCTGGGGACTTGACCACGTTGACGTGGAACGACTGAGCAAGCTGGCCGCAGATGCGCTAACCATGGAATACACCCAGAAACACTGGAAGCCAGAAGAGCGTATAGAAGTGGCAGAAGACCTGCCGCTGACCGACTGCTACGTTGCCCCCTGTGTCACTGCCTGCGCCATCAAACAGGATATTCCGGAATACATTCGACTATTGGGCGAACATCGTTATGCCGACGCGCTGGAACTCATCTACCAACGTAATGCCCTGCCCGCCATTACTGGCCACATTTGCGATCACCAGTGCCAGTACAACTGTACCCGCCTGGATTACGACAGTGCGCTGAATATCCGCGAACTGAAAAAAGTCGCCCTGGAAAAAGGCTGGGATGAATACAAACAACGCTGGCACAAACCAGCGGGTTCTGGTTCTCGCCATCCGGTTGCCGTCATTGGCGCGGGTCCAGCGGGTCTGGCTGCAGGTTACTTCCTTGCCAGAGCGGGGCATCCGGTCACACTGTTTGAACGCGAAGCTAACGCCGGCGGCGTGGTGAAAAATATCATTCCCCAATTCCGTATTCCTGCTGAGTTGATTCAGCACGATATCGATTTTGTTGCCGATCACGGCGTGAAATTTGAGTATGACTGCTCACCGGATCTGACCGTCGAACAGTTAAAAAATCAGGGTTTCCACTATGTTCTGATTGCCACCGGCACCGATAAAAACAGCGGTGTGAAACTGGCTGGCAACAACCAGAATGTCTGGAAATCCCTCCCCTTCCTGCGTGAGTACAACAAAGGAACGGCGCTCAAGCTGGGCAAACATGTGGTGATTGTCGGTGCGGGTAACACCGCAATGGACTGCGCCCGCGCGGCATTACGCGTGCCGGGCGTAGAAAAAGCGACTGTCGTTTACCGTCGTTCACTGCAAGAGATGCCAGCATGGCGCGAAGAGTATGAAGAAGCACTACACGATGGCGTAGAGTTCCGTTTCCTCAATAACCCAGAACGTTTTGATGCGGATGGCACCTTAACGTTGCGCGTCATGTCGCTTGGCGAACCTGATGAGAAAGGTCGCCGCCGTCCGGTTGAAACCAGCGAAACGGTAACGCTGCACGTAGACAGCCTGATCACCGCCATTGGCGAACAGCAGGATACTGAAGCCCTGAATGCGATGGGCGTGCCGCTGGACAAAAACGGCTGGCCTGATGTCGACCATAACGGTGAGACCCGCCTGACTGACGTCTTTATGATCGGTGACGTACAGCGCGGACCGTCCTCTATCGTTGCCGCAGTTGGCACCGCTCGTCGGGCTACCGATGCCATCCTTAGTCGGGAAAATATTCGCTCCCACCAGAACGATAAACACTGGAACAACGTCAACCCGGCGGAAATCTACCAACGTAAAGGTGATATCTCAGTCACCCTGGTGAACAGCGACGATCGCGACGCGTTTGTCGCCCAGGAAGCCGCTCGCTGCCTTGAATGTAACTACGTTTGCAGCAAGTGTGTAGATGTCTGCCCGAACCGCGCCAACGTCTCAATTGCCGTCCCTGGCTTCCAGAACCGTTTCCAGACGCTGCACCTTGACGCTTACTGCAACGAATGCGGCAACTGCGCCCAGTTCTGCCCGTGGAACGGTAAACCGTACAAAGACAAAATCACCGTCTTTAGTCTGTCGCAAGACTTTGATAACAGCAGCAATCCAGGCTTCCTGGTGGAAAATGAGCGTGTACGTGTCCGTCTGAATAATCAGAGTTGGGTGTTGAACATCAATAGCGAAGGTCAGTTCGACAACGTACCGCCAGAGCTGAACGATATGTGCCACATTATCAGCCATGTCCACCAGCATCATCATTATCTGCTGGGCCGCGTGGAGGTGTAATCATGTTGATTCTGAAGAATGTCACCGCAGTGCAGTTACACCCGGCAAAAGTGCAGGAAGGCGTCGATATCGCCATCGAAAATGATGTGATTGTCGCGATCGGCGATGCTCTGACGCAGCGTTATCCTGACGCCAGCTACAAAGAGATGCATGGCCGGATTGTGATGCCTGGGATTGTCTGCTCGCACAACCATTTTTACTCGGGACTTTCGCGCGGAATTATGGCGAACATCGCCCCCTGCCCGGATTTCATCTCAACGCTGAAAAATCTCTGGTGGCGACTCGATCGCGCCCTTGATGAAGAGTCGCTCTATTACAGCGGGCTGATTTGTTCACTCGAAGCAATCAAGAGCGGATGCACGTCGGTTATCGATCACCATGCTTCCCCGGCTTATATCGGCGGGTCGCTCTCGACGCTGCGCAACGCATTTTTAAAAGTTGGCCTGCGTGCGATGACCTGTTTTGAAACCACTGACCGTAACAACGGCATCACAGAGTTACAGGAAGGTGTAGAAGAAAACATCCGTTTCGCCCGTCAGATTGACGACGCGAAGAAAGCGGCTACCGAGCCATATCTGGTCGAAGCGCATATTGGTGCTCACGCGCCGTTTACTGTGCCGGATGCAGGTCTGGAAATGCTGCGCGAAGCCGTAAAAGCCACCGGGCGTGGTTTACACATTCACGCTGCTGAAGATCTTTACGACGTTTCTCACAGTCACCACTGGTACGGCAAAGATCTGCTGGCACGGCTGGCGCAATTCGATCTTATCGATAGCAAAACGCTGGTCGCCCACGGCCTGTATCTGTCGAAAGAGGATATCGCCCTGCTTAATCAGCATGACGCGTTCCTGGTACATAACGCCCGCTCCAACATGAATAACCATGTTGGTTACAACCATCATCTTAGCGATATCCGCAATCTGGCGCTGGGAACCGACGGCATCGGTTCAGACATGTTTGAAGAGATGAAATTCGCCTTCTTTAAACATCGTGACGCTGGTGGTCCGCTGTGGCCTGACAGTTTTGCCAAAGCCCTGACTAACGGCAACGAACTAATGAGTCGCAACTTTGGTGCGAAATTCGGCCTGCTGGAAGCCGGTTATAAAGCCGATTTAACCATTTACGATTACAACTCGCCAACACCGTTGCTGGCGGACAATATCGCCGGTCATATCGCTTTCGGCATGGGTTCAGGCAGCGTTCACAGCGTGATGGTCAACGGTGTGATGGTCTATGAAGACCGTCAGTTTAACTTCGATTGCGATTCCATTTATGCGCAAGCCAGAAAAGCCGCCGCCGGTATGTGGCGTCGGATGGATGCGCTGGCATAAATGACAGATACCCTCTTCCTTCAGGGAAGAGGGTTAAATAAGGAAAGAAGATGATTGAACAATTTTTCAGACCCGACTCTGTCGAACAGGCGCTGGAACTGAAGCGCCGCTACCAGGATGAAGCAGTCTGGTTTGCCGGGGGCAGCAAACTCAACGCCACACCAACCCGTACCGATAAAAAGATTGCCATTTCCTTACAGGATCTGGAACTGGACTGGGTTGACTGGGATAACGGTGCACTGCGGATTGGCGCAATGTCTCGCTTGCAGCCACTGCGTGATGCGCGATTTATTCCTGCAGCACTGCGTGAAGCCCTCGGTTTTGTTTACTCACGCCATGTTCGTAATCAGTCGACCATTGGTGGTGAAATCGCCGCCCGGCAGGAAGAGTCGGTGCTGCTTCCCGTCCTGCTGGCACTGGATGCTGAACTGGTTTTTGGCAACGGCGAAACGCTGTCAATCGAGGACTACCTGGCCTGTCCATGCGATCGTCTGCTGACGGAAATCATCATTAAAGATCCGTATCGCACCTGCGCGACTCGCAAAATTAGCCGTTCCCAGGCTGGGTTAACGGTGGTGACTGCGGCCGTTGCGTTAACCGACCACGACGGTATGCGAATTGCGCTGGATGGCGTCGCCAGTAAAGCACTGCGTTTGCACGATGTCGAAAAACAAAATCTGGAAGGTAATGCACTGGAGCAGGCCGTCGCCAACGCCATTTTCCCGCAGGAAGATTTGCGGGGCAGCGTGGCCTATAAACGCTATATCACGGGAGTTCTGGTAGCCGACCTGTATGCCGACTGCCAACAGGCTGGGGAGGAAGCCGTATGATTATCCACTTTACTTTAAATGGCGCGCCCCAGGCGCTAACCGTTAATCCTGGCGAAAACGTGCAAAAGCTGTTGTTTAACATGGGAATGCACTCTGTACGCAACAGTGATGATGGTTTCG
The DNA here is from genome assembly GCF_002965965.1 of Escherichia sp. MOD1-EC5495. Classification (NCBI taxonomy): domain Bacteria; kingdom Pseudomonadati; phylum Pseudomonadota; class Gammaproteobacteria; order Enterobacterales; family Enterobacteriaceae; genus Escherichia; species Escherichia sp. MOD1-EC5495. Next base: position 108,289 of record NZ_PTRI01000013.1, on the reverse strand, counting down.
GTTTTGCCGGTTCTGACGCAATTATCTTTAACGGTAATATCGTCAACGCATCCCTGCTTATTGCCGCACAGTTAGAAAAAGCAGACATTCGTACCGCAGAATCACTGGGCAAATGGAACGAGTTAAGTCTGGTTCAGCAGGCAATGGTTGATGTCGGCGTGGTGCAGTCCGGTTATAACGATCCGGCTGCGGCTCTGATTATCACCGATCTTCTCGATCGCATTGCCACACCTACCCGCGAAGAGATCGACGACGCGCTTTCTGGTCTGTTCAGCCGCGATGCAGGCTGGCAACAATACTATCAGGTCATTGAACTGGCGGTTGCGCGTAAAAATAATCCGCAGGCCACCATTGATATCGCTCCGACTTTCCGTGATGACCTTGAAGTCATTGGCAAGCATTATCCTAAAACTGATGCCGCGAAAATGGTGCAGGCGAAACCCTGCTATGTTGAAGACCGCGTAACGGCTGACGCCTGCGTCATTAAAATGTTACGTAGCCCACACGCTCACGCACTGATTACCCATCTGGATGTCAGCAAAGCCGAGGCTTTACCGGGCGTTGTTCACGTTATTACTCACCTGAATTGCCCGGACATCTACTACACACCTGGTGGTCAGAGCGCACCGGAACCGTCACCACTTGACCGCCGCATGTTCGGCAAGAAAATGCGTCACGTCGGCGATCGCGTTGCTGCGGTCGTTGCTGAAAGTGAAGAAATTGCGCTCGAAGCACTGAAGCTCATTGACGTTGAATATGAAGTGCTTAAACCGGTAATGTCGATCGACGAAGCAATGGCGGAAGATGCACCTGTCGTGCACGATGAACCGGTGGTGTATGTCGCTGGTGCGCCAGATACTCTGGAAGATGACAACAGTCATGCAGCCCAGCGCGGCGAGCATATGATCATTAACTTCCCTATCGGTTCTCGCCCACGCAAAAATATCGCCGCCAGTATTCATGGACATATTGGCGATATGGATAAAGGCTTCGCCGATGCCGATGTGATCATTGAGCGAACCTATAACTCAACTCAGGCGCAGCAATGCCCGACTGAAACACATATCTGCTTTACCCGTATGGATGGCGATCGGCTGGTTATTCACGCCTCCACTCAAGTACCGTGGCACTTACGCCGCCAGGTTGCGCGCCTTGTAGGTATGAAACAACATAAAGTTCATGTCATTAAAGAACGCGTAGGCGGCGGTTTCGGCTCTAAACAAGACATTCTGTTGGAAGAAGTGTGCGCATGGGCAACCTGCGTAACCGGGCGCCCGGTGCTGTTTCGCTACACCCGTGAAGAAGAGTTTATTGCCAACACTTCTCGTCACGTCGCGAAAGTCACTGTCAAACTGGGAGCGAAAAAAGATGGTCGCCTGACGGCAGTGAAGATGGATTTCCGCGCCAACACTGGCCCTTACGGCAACCACTCACTCACCGTACCGTGTAACGGACCGGCGCTGTCGCTGCCGTTATATCCGTGCGATAACGTCGATTTCCAGGTCACCACCTACTACAGCAACATTTGCCCAAATGGTGCTTATCAGGGTTATGGCGCACCGAAAGGTAACTTCGCTATCACCATGGCATTAGCGGAACTGGCTGAACAGTTACAGATCGACCAACTGGAAATTATCGAACGTAACCGGGTACACGAAGGGCAAGAGCTGAAAATTCTCGGTGCAATCGGTGAAGGTAAAGCGCCGACCGCTGTTCCTTCCGCCGCCAGCTGCGCACTGGAAGAGATCCTGCGTCAGGGTCGCGAGATGATCCAATGGTCGTCACCGAAACCGCAAAATGGTGACTGGCATATCGGTCGCGGCGTCGCCATTATCATGCAGAAATCGGGGATCCCGGATATCGATCAGGCTAACTGCATGATCAAACTGGAATCGGACGGTACCTTTATCGTTCATTCTGGCGGTGCGGATATTGGTACTGGTCTGGATACTGTGGTGACCAAACTGGCGGCAGAAGTGCTGCATTGCCCGCCGCAGGACGTGCATGTTATCTCCGGTGACACCGACCATGCGCTGTTTGATAAAGGCGCGTATGCCTCATCCGGTACTTGCTTCTCAGGCAACGCGGCACGTATGGCAGCGGAAAATCTGCGGGAGAAAATCCTGTTCCACGGTGCACAAATGTTGGGTGAGCCACTGGAAGATGTTCAACTGGCAACGCCGGGCGTCGTGCGCGGTAAGAAAGGCGAAGTGAGTTTCGGGGATATTGCCCATAAAGGCGAAACCGGTACTGGCTTTGGTTCACTGGTGGGAACAGCCAGTTACATCACGCCTGATTTCGCCTTCCCGTATGGCGCAAACTTTGCCGAAGTTGCCGTTAACACGCGTACCGGTGAAATCCGCCTGGACAAATTCTACGCCCTGCTGGATTGCGGTACGCCGGTCAATCCGGAGTTAGCGTTGGGACAAATCTACGGCGCTACCCTGCGTGCTATCGGACACAGTATGAGCGAAGAAATCATTTATGACACCGAAGGTCACCCGTTAACCCGCGATTTACGCAGTTACGGCGCACCGAAAATTGGTGACATTCCGCGTGATTTCCGCGCTGTGTTGGTGCCGAGCGACGATAAAGTCGGCCCGTTCGGGGCAAAATCGATCTCGGAAATCGGTGTAAATGGCGCAGCTCCGGCGATTGCTACCGCAATTCACGATGCATGCGGCATCTGGTTACGCGAATGGCATTTCACTCCGGAGAAAATACTCACCGCGCTGGAAAAAATATAAGTAATAAATGGCCGCTTCGGCGGCCTGGATTGCTGACAAATGCGAAATTGCCTGATGCGCTGCGCTTATCAGGCCTACATGTCGACTGCAATATATTGAGTTAGCATGATTTGGTAGGCGGATAAGGCGTTCACGCCGCATCCGGCATGAACAAAGCGCGATTTATCAACAATCTGTTACCGCTTCTGCGGCCTGTTTCTCTGTTTGAACGATGACTAAATAGTAACTGCGAAAATGAGATAAGCCGTTCTCAAGGCGTCCTGCGCCCCAAATTCGTGGGTATTTATTTTACTGATTCAGATGATCAAATTTACTTTAAAAGGAGTGAAGGGATGTCTGATATAAACCATGCAGGTTCCGACCTTATATTTGAACTGGAGGATCGCCCTCCCTTTCATCAGGCTATTGTTGGCGCAATTACCCATCTGTTGGCAATTTTCGTTCCGATGGTGACTCCCGCATTAATTGTGGGTGCGGCCTTACAACTTTCCGCAGAAACAACCGCCTATCTGGTTTCAATGGCGATGATCGCCTCCGGCATTGGAACATGGTTACAGGTAAACCGTTATGGCATCGTGGGTTCCGGTTTACTCTCCATTCAGTCAGTCAATTTTTCATTTGTTACCGTCATGATTGCGCTGGGCAGCAGCATGAAAAGCGATGGTTTCCACGAAGAATTAATCATGTCGTCGCTGCTTGGCGTTTCCTTCGTCGGCGCATTTCTGGTTGTCGGTTCTTCTTTTATCCTGCCTTATCTACGTCGGGTTATCACCCCCACCGTCAGCGGCATTGTGGTGCTGATGATCGGCTTAAGCCTGATTAAAGTCGGCATTATCGATTTTGGCGGTGGATTTGCAGCCAAAAGCAGCGGTACGTTCGGCAATTACGAACATCTCGGCGTTGGTTTATTGGTTTTGATTGTGGTGATCGGCTTTAACTGCTGCCGTAGTCCGTTGCTACGCATGGGCGGGATCGCCATCGGGCTTTGCGTCGGCTATATCGCGTCGTTATGTCTTGGCATGGTGGATTTCAGCAGTATGCGCAACCTGCCGTTAATCACTATCCCACATCCGTTCAAATACGGGTTTAGTTTCAGCTTTCATCAGTTCCTGGTGGTTGGCACTATTTATCTGCTTAGCGTACTGGAGGCAGTAGGCGATATCACCGCCACGGCAATGGTTTCCCGCCGTCCTATTCAGGGTGACGAATATCAGTCACGACTGAAAGGTGGCGTGCTGGCAGATGGCCTGGTCTCTGTTATCGCCTCCGCTGTCGGTTCATTACCGCTAACCACGTTTGCGCAAAATAATGGGGTTATTCAGATGACTGGCGTCGCTTCACGTTATGTCGGGCGAACCATCGCGGTTATGTTGGTTATCCTCGGGTTATTTCCGATGATCGGCGGCTTCTTCACCACTATCCCCTCGGCAGTTCTGGGGGGCGCAATGACGTTAATGTTTTCCATGATTGCCATTGCCGGTATCCGCATCATTATCACCAATGGCTTAAAACGCCGTGAAACACTTATCGTCGCCACCTCATTAGGTTTAGGTCTTGGTGTTTCCTACGATCCCGAAATTTTTAAAATATTGCCTGCCTCTATTTATGTATTAGTTGAAAACCCTATTTGTGCAGGCGGGTTAACTGCGATTTTATTAAATATTATTCTCCCTGGTGGCTACCGACAGGAAAACGTTCTGCCTGGTATTACCTCAGCGGAAGAGATGGATTAAAAGTAAAGGAGTCAATGATGTCAGGAGAACACACGTTAAAAGCAGTACGAGGCAGTTTTATTGATGTCACCCGTACAGTCGATAACCCGGAAGAGATCGCCTCTGCGCTGCGGTTTATTGAGGATGGTTTACTACTCATTAAACAAGGGAAAGTGGAGTGGTTTGGCAAATGGGAGGACGGAAAGCATCAAATTCCTGACACCATTCGCGTTCGCGACTATCGCGGCAAACTGATAGTTCCGGGCTTTGTCGATACACATATCCATTATCCGCAAAGTGAAATGGTCGGTGCCTATGGCGAGCAGTTGCTGGAATGGCTGAATAAACACACCTTCCCCACAGAGCGTCGTTATGAAGATTTAGAATATGCCCGCGAAATGTCGGCATTTTTCATCAAACAGTTATTGCGCAACGGCACAACCACGGCGCTAGTGTTTGGGACTGTTCATCCGCAATCCGTTGATGCGCTGTTTGAAGCCGCCAGTCATATCAATATGCGCATGATTGCCGGCAAGGTGATGATGGATCGCAATGCGCCGGATTATCTGCTCGATACCGCAGAAAGCAGCTATCACCAAAGCAAAGAACTGATCAAACGCTGGCACAAAAATGGACGTCTGTTATACGCCATTACGCCGCGCTTCGCACCGACTTCATCTCCCGAACAGATGGCAATGGCGCAACGCCTGAAAGAAGAGTTTCCCGATACGTGGATACATACCCATCTGTGTGAAAACAAAGATGAAATTGCCTGGGTGAAAGAGCTTTATCCTGAACATGATGGTTATCTGGATGTTTATCACCAGTATGGCCTGACAGGTAAAAACTGCGTCTTTGCTCACTGCGTCCATCTGGAAGAAAAAGAGTGGGATCGTCTCAGCGAGACTAAATCCAGCATCGCGTTTTGTCCAACCTCCAACCTTTATCTCGGCAGCGGCTTATTCAACCTGAAAAAAGCATGGAATAAGAAAGTCAAAGTTGGCATGGGGACTGACATTGGCGCAGGAACCACCTTCAACATGCTGCAAACACTGAACGAAGCCTACAAAGTATTGCAGCTACAGGGCTATCGTCTCTCAGCATATGAAGCATTTTATCTTGCCACGCTCGGTGGCGCGAAATCTCTGGGGCTTGACGATCTGATCGGCAACTTTATACCAGGCAAAGAGGCTGATTTCGTGGTGATGGAACCTACCGCCACACCGCTGCAGCAACTGCGCTATGACAACTCTGTTTCTTTAGTCGACAAATTGTTCGTGATGATGACGTTGGGCGATGACCGTTCTATCTACCGCACCTACGTTGATGGTCGTCTGGTGTACGAACGTAACTAATAATAAACCTCGTGAGGACATCATTATGTCTGGAGACATCCTACAAACACCGGACGCACCAAAGCCACAGGGCGCGCTGGATAATTATTTTAAAATTACCGCTCGTGGCAGCAGCGTTCGCCAGGAGGTACTGGCGGGTCTGACCACATTCCTCGCTATGGTTTACTCCGTTATCGTAGTGCCGGGAATGCTGGGTAAAGCAGGTTTTCCTCCCGCAGCGGTCTTCGTTGCCACCTGTCTGGTCGCAGGCTTCGGCTCTCTGCTGATGGGGTTATGGGCTAACCTGCCAATGGCGATTGGTTGCGCCATTTCCTTGACAGCATTTACTGCATTCAGCCTGGTACTTGGGCAACAAATTAGCGTTCCGGTAGCACTAGGGGCGGTCTTTCTGATGGGGCTGATATTTACCGCTATCTCCGTAACTGGCGTGCGAACCTGGATCTTACGCAATTTACCAATGGGTATTGCGCACGGTACAGGTATCGGTATTGGTCTGTTCCTGCTACTGATTGCCGCTAACGGCGTAGGTATGGTCATCAAAAACCCGATTGAAGGCTTACCAGTTGCGCTTGGGGCGTTTACCTCTTTCCCGGTGCTGATGAGCTTGCTGGGATTAGCGGTGATTTTCGGCCTGGAGAAGTGCCGCGTACCTGGTGGGATCTTGTTGGTCATTATCGCCATCTCGATCATCGGCTTAATTTTTGATCCGGCGGTGAAATACCACGGTCTGGTGGCAATGCCGAGTCTGACTGGCGAAGATGGAAAATCTCTGATTTTCAGCCTGGATATTATGGGCGCGCTCCAGCCAACCGTACTTCCGAGTGTACTGGCATTAGTGATGACTGCTGTGTTTGACGCCACCGGCACCATCCGTGCAGTAGCCGGTCAGGCGAATCTGCTGGATAAAGACAACCAAATAATCAACGGTGGCAAAGCCCTGACCAGTGACTCGGTTAGCTCAATATTCTCCGGTTTAGTGGGTGCGGCACCTGCGGCAGTTTATATCGAATCAGCGGCAGGAACCGCCGCCGGAGGCAAAACCGGTTTGACCGCTACCGTGGTTGGTGCATTGTTCCTGTTGATTCTGTTTTTATCTCCGCTGTCGTTTCTGATCCCTGGGTATGCCACAGCCCCTGCACTGATGTACGTTGGTCTACTGATGTTAAGCAACGTTTCGAAGCTGGATTTCAACGACTTTATTGATGCAATGGCCGGACTGGTGTGTGCCGTGTTCATCGTCCTGACCTGCAATATCGTTACCGGTATTATGCTGGGCTTTGTGACGCTGGTTGTAGGTCGCGTCTTTGCTCGCGAATGGCAAAAACTGAATATTGGTACGGTTATCATTACCGTCGCCCTGGTCGCGTTTTACGCTGGTGGTTGGGCTATTTAAGAGATTCTCCGCGCCTTTCAGCGCGGAGATTTCTATCAGAGAGGATTCTCGCCGCTGGCAGCAATACGCTGCTGGCGGATTTGCCTGAGTTCTCTCTCAGTCATCAACTGCAACGCCTGCGTTGGGCAAGATTCAACGCAGGCTGGCCCCTCTTCCCGCTGTTCACAGAGATCGCATTTCACGATGAGTTGGCGAGTATGTCCGGGCAAAGACTGAACAGTGATCATCCCAAACGGGCACGCACTGACACAACTCTGACAGCCAATACAGCGGGCAGAATTTGCCTGTACCACCTGTTCGCCCATCGTCAGCGCCTGCACGGGGCAAGCGCCAACACAAGGGGCGTTTTCGCACTGATGGCACATCACTGGCGCACTAATGTTGTTCAGACGCTGCACTTTTAAACGTGGGAGAAAGAAACTCGCATTCAACTCCTGTTCTAACGGATGGGCGACCACGCAAGCCACTTCGCAAGTACGGCAGCCAATACAGTCAGCTGGATTAACGATAATTAACGATTTCATCGCGATGCCTTCGTATTAAACATAGCTAACATATCGTGTGCCGCCTGTCTTCCTGCTGCCATTGCGGTGACGACCAGATCCGCACCATGAACGGCATCACCACCGGCAAAAACCTTTTTCAGATGCGTCTGGGTGGATAAATGCCCTGCATCGCCAGTTTTTATCAGCCCCCATTTATCAAGTTTAATGCCGCTGCCCTGCAACCACGGCATGGCATGTGCCTGGAAGCCAAAGGCCATAATCAGCACATCGGCGGGCAGTTCAAACTCAGATCCCGCCACCGGACGTGGACGACGGCGACCATCAGGCCCCGGCTCACCCATTGCGGTACGAATCAAGCCCACCGCCTTTAAGCGCCCGTTATCATCAAGAGCGATATATTGCGGCTGAACATTGAACAGAAACTCAACGCCTTCCTCACGCGCATTAACCACCTCTTTTCGCGAGCCGGGCATACTGACTTCATCACGCCGATAAGCACAGGTCACACTGGCGGCCTTCAGGCGAATGGATGTGCGCAGGCAATCCATTGTTGTATCGCCGCCCCCCAATACGACAACTCGCTTACCTTCTACATCCGTCAGCGGATACTCTGCAGACTCTGGCAGCCCCATCAACTGGCGAGTATGCGCGGTCAGAAACGGTAGCGCCTGAATCACACCGGGCGCATCTTCATGCGGCAGATCCGCTCGCATCATCCCGTAAGTCCCCACGCCAAGAAAAACAGCGTCATATTCTGTCGTTAAGTCGTTGAAAGAGATATCACGACCAATTTCACAGTTGAGATGAAAGTCGATCCCCATCGCGGTGAATATCTCCCGCCGCTGGCTTAACACCGCTTTATCGAGCTTGAAAGGAGGAATACCAAAGGTGAGCATACCGCCGATTTCCGGATGGCGATCAAAGACATCAACATGAACGCCGGCGCGCGCCAGGATATCGGCACACCCCAGTCCTGCTGGCCCGGCACCAATCACAGCTACCCGTTCCATACGCGGAACGACCTGGCTGACATCGGGACGCCAGCCCATCGCCAGCGCGGTATCGGTGATGTAGCGTTCCAGGTTACCGATAGAGACTGCGCCAGAGTGATCTTTCAAAGTACATGCACCCTCACAAAGCCGGTCCTGCGGACATACCCTGCCGCAGATTTCTGGTAAGGAGCTGGTCTGGTGGCAGAGTTCTGCCGCTTCAATAATCTTCCCTTCCTGTACCAGATGGATGTAATCCGGAATGGCGTTATGCAACGGACAATGCCAGTTACAGTTGGCTTTTTTGGCACAATAAACACAGCGGTCACTCTCATAAGTTGCTTGTTGCGGATCCAGTCCACAATAGATTTCGCCAAAGTGAGTCTTCCGCTCGCTCGCTGTAATTTTCTCTGCGCCTTTGCGCGGGTTAACGGGGAGCAACGCTGCACGGCGAGATGGCTGAGCATCTGATGACGCCTTTCCTTCTGCCGTTTTGCGCTGGCGGGTCATCTTTATCTGCTGTAACCCTTTATCGTCCATCAGCCTTAACGCCTGTGTTGGGCAGACCTCAATACAGGCTTGCGCGCCGGAACTGCGCTGGTTACAAAGGTCGCATTTCTGCGCAATAGAACCGACCATCTCGATTACGCCAAAGGGGCAAGCGATTGCGCATCTTTTACAACCAATACACTTTTGCTCGTCCAGTTGTACGCTATCAGGCTGGAAAGTCAGAGCATTTACCGGGCAAACCGTAACGCAGGGGGCATTGTTGCAATGATGACAGGCCACCGGATTCGCGTGCAGGCCTTTCCCAACAATGTGAATACGGGGTCTAAAGTCACTGTAGCTCTGCGGCCAGTTTTCTTGATTGTGTGCCGCCGCACAGGCAATTTCACAGGCATGACAGCCTATACATTCCGCAGCTTCAGCAGCGATAAACTTATTCATTTGCATCCCTTTCATTTGATGAGTTATGTCTTCTCAAATGTCGCGATGCAATAAACGGGCATATATTATAAAACGTGTCCGCTTTAATGATATTTTGCGACTGAGGTCAAATTATTACCCCTCAATCTGTGCCGCTTTCATTAATTAAACTCCATCGCTGAAAACAGAGTAATCCAACTCAAAAGCATTAAATGCGAGAGTGCAACATGCCAGAATGATTAAAGACATATCAATATGAGAAAATTAAAGATAATTCCATTGTCTTATTCTTTTCTCATTTTCTTGGTTTAACCAGGATTATGTGATTGCCTCCGCATTTCCATTCTATAACTTCCCTTCCTCGTTAAAACTGGCATCCCACGAGCATGTCATTAAACAGTTTTATTAACGTAAACGGTTGCATTTCACTCTGGCGAGCGAAAGGAGAATGACTGATGAGCGCCATAGATTCCCAACTTCCCTCATCTTCAGGGCAAGACCGCCCCACCGATGAGGTTGACCGCATATTATCACCAGGAAAGTTGATCATACTCGGTCTGCAACACGTACTTGTGATGTATGCAGGCGCAGTCGCTGTACCACTGATGATTGGTGACAGACTCGGCCTTACCAAAGAGGCGATAGCGATGCTTATTAGCTCCGACCTCTTTTGCTGCGGTATCGTCACACTTTTGCAATGCATTGGCATCGGTCGTTTTATGGGGATTCGCCTGCCCGTTATTATGTCAGTGACCTTTGCAGCTGTAACGCCAATGATAGCTATCGGAATGAACCCGGATATCGGGCTGCTGGGGATTTTTGGCGCAACCATCGCAGCCGGATTTATCACCACATTATTAGCGCCGCTTATTGGTCGCTTAATGCCTTTGTTCCCACCGCTGGTTACCGGTGTGGTTATTACCTCTATCGGGCTGAGTATTATTCAGGTGGGCATTGATTGGGCTGCGGGAGGTAAAGGAAATCCGCAATATGGTAATCCCGTTTATTTAGGAATCTCCTTCGCAGTCTTAATTTTCATCTTGCTTATTACTCGCTATGCAAAAGGCTTTATGTCCAATGTTGCCGTATTACTGGGGATTGTTTTTGGCTTTTTACTTTCATGGATGATGAATGAAGTCAATTTATCCGGGCTGCATGATGCTTCGTGGTTTGCGATTGTTACGCCGATGTCGTTTGGTATGCCGATTTTCGACCCCGTTTCTATTTTGACCATGACCGCAGTTCTCATCATCGTATTTATTGAGTCGATGGGGATGTTCCTGGCACTGGGTGAAATAGTCGGTCGTAAGCTCTCTTCGCACGACATTATTCGCGGGCTGCGCGTGGATGGCGTAGGAACCATGATCGGCGGAACGTTTAACAGTTTTCCGCATACATCTTTTTCACAAAACGTCGGTCTGGTCAGCGTGACGCGCGTTCATAGCCGCTGGGTGTGTATTTCTTCGGGGATTATTTTAATTCTGTTCGGCATGGTGCCGAAAATGGCGGTGCTGGTGGCTTCCATTCCGCAATTTGTGCTGGGCGGCGCGGGGCTGGTGATGTTCGGCATGGTGCTGGCAACAGGGATTCGGATTCTGTCGCGCTGTAACTACACCACCAACCGTTACAACCTTTATATTGTGGCAATCAGTCTCGGCGTTGGCATGACTCCGACGCTTTCTCACGATTTTTTTTCTAAATTACCGGCCGTACTGCAACCGTTACTGCATAGCGGCATTATGCTCGCAACCCTTAGCGCCGTTGTGCTGAACGTCTTCTTTAATGGCTATCAGCATCATGCTGACCTGGTGAAGGAATCCGTCTCTGATAAAGATCTAAAAGTCAGGACAGTACGTATGTGGCTTCTGATGCGCAAGCTGAAGAAAAATGAGCATGGAGAATAATATGAATCTTTTAATGCGCGCTATATTCAGTCTGTTATTACTCTTAATGATCTCCATTCCTGTCATTTCTGACTGCGTTGCAATGGCTATTGAAAGCCGCTTCAAATATATGATGTTGCTTTTTTAAATGGTCTTTCTCTGTCGGCATCCGCTCAAAACGGGCGGTTGTCGATAAACGCTCACTTGGTTAATCATTTAACACTTCTGTTATCTATAATGACGAGTGATTAGAATTACATGTGAGAAATTATGCAAACGGAACACGTCATTTTACTGAATGCACAGGGAGTCCCTTCGGGTACACTGGAAAAATATGCTGCACACACGGCAAATACCCCCTTACATCTCGCGTTCTCCAGTTGGCTGTTTAATGCCAAAGGGCAATTATTAGTTACCCGCCGCGCACTGAGCAAAAAAGCATGGCCGGGTGTGTGGACAAACTCGGTTTGTGGGCATCCACAACTGGGAGAAAGCAACGAAGACGCAGTGATCCGCCGTTGCCGCTTTGAACTGGGTGTGGAAATAACATCACCAGAACTGGTCTATCCTGACTTTCACTATCGCGCCACCGATCCGAGTGGCATTGTCGAAAATGAAGTGTGCCCGGTATTTGCCGCTCGCGTAATCAGCGAGTTACAGCCCAACAATGATGAAGTGATGGATTATCAATGGTGTGATTTAGCAGATGTATTACACGGTATTGATGCTACGCCGTGGGCGTTCAGCCCGTGGATGGTGATGCAGGCAGCCAATAGCGAAGCCAGAAAACAATTGTCTGCATTTACACAGCTTAAATAAAAAACCCCGACGGTTGCCGGGGTTATGTGCTTACGCGTAATACTTATTTTACCGGACGCATCGCCGGGAACAGAATAACGTCGCGGATAGTATGGCTGTTGGTGAAAAGCATAACCATACGGTCGATACCAATTCCCAGACCTGCTGTCGGCGGCAGACCATGTTCCAGCGCAGTAACGTAATCTTCATCGTAGAACATTGCTTCATCGTCGCCTGCGTCTTTCGCCGCAACCTGATCCAGGAAACGCTGCGCCTGATCTTCTGCATCGTTCAGTTCGCTAAAGCCGTTACCAATCTCACGACCGCCAATAAAGAATTCAAAGCGATCGGTGATTTCCGGGTTGACGTCGTTACGACGCGCCAGCGGAGAAACTTCAGCCGGGTATTCAGTAATGAAGGTCGGCTGAATCAGATTCGCTTCTGCCACTTCGTCAAAGATCTCGGTCACAATACGACCCAGCCCCCAGCTCTTCTCAACGTGAATGCCGAGAGATTCAGCAATCGCTTTCGCAGAGTCGAAGTTATCCAGATCTGCCATGTCGGTTTCCGGGCGATATTTCTTAATCGCTTCACGCATGGTCAGTTTTTCGAACGGCTTACCGAAGTCCAGTACCACATCACCGTAGGTTACTTCGGTCTTACCGAGAATATCCTGCGCCAGAGTGCGGAACAGCGATTCGGTCAGTTCGATCAGATCTTTGTAATCCGCGTAAGCCATATAGAGTTCCATCATGGTGAACTCTGGGTTATGGCGTACGGAGATACCTTCGTTACGGAAGTTACGGTTGATTTCGAACACTCGTTCAAAGCCGCCAACCACCAGACGCTTAAGGTACAGTTCCGGCGCAATACGCAGGTACATGTCGAGATCCAGCGCGTTATGATGGGTGATAAACGGACGCGCAGCCGCACCGCCAGGGATCACCTGCATCATCGGGGTTTCAACTTCCATAAAGCCACGATTCACCATGAACTGGCGAATGCCAGAGAGGATCTGTGAACGCACTTTAAAGGTGTTGCGGGAATCATCGTTAGAGATGAGATCCAGATAACGCTGACGATAACGCGCTTCCTGATCTTGCAAGCCGTGGAATTTATCCGGCAGCGGGCGCAGTGCTTTAGTCAGCAGACGCAGCTCGGTGCAGTGGATCGACAGTTCGCCGGTTTTGGTTTTAAACAGCTTACCTTTTGCGCCGATAATATCGCCAAGATCCCATTTCTTAAATTGATCGTTATAAACGCCTTCCGGCAGATCATCACGAGCTACATACAGCTGAATACGACCACCTACGTCCTGCAGGGTAACGAAAGAGGCTTTACCCATAATTCGGCGAGTCATCATGCGACCAGCTACAGCGACTTCGATGTTCAACTCTTCCAGCTCTTCGTTCTCTTTACCGTCGAAGTCTGTATGCAGTTGGTCAGAAGTATGGTCGCGACGGAAATCATTCGGAAAGGCAATCCCCTGCTCGCGCAGGTTCGCCAGCTTTTCGCGACGTGTTTTCAGTTCATTGTTAAGATCGGTTACCGCGTCAGTGCCTTGTACGTGTTGTTCAGACATGTTGGTTCCTTATAACCCAGCTTTCAAACTTGCTTCGATAAATTGATCCAGGCTGCCATCCAGCACTGCCTGCGTGTTGCGGGTTTCAACCCCGGTACGCAGATCTTTAATGCGGGAGTCATCAAGGACATAAGAACGAATCTGGCTGCCCCAGCCGATGTCAGATTTATTGTCTTCCATCGCCTGTTTCTCAGCATTCTTCTTCTGCATCTCCAGCTCATAAAGCTTCGCTTTCATCTGCTTCATGGCCTGGTCTTTGTTCTTGTGCTGGGAACGGTCGTTCTGGCACTGGGTCACAATCCCGGTCGGGATGTGAGTAATACGCACCGCAGATTCGGTACGGTTAACGTGCTGACCGCCTGCACCGGACGCGCGATATACATCAATGCGCAGATCCGCTGGGTTGATTTCGATATCAATATCGTCATCCACTTCTGGGTAAACAAACGCGGAACTAAACGACGTGTGACGACGACCGCCGGAGTCAAACGGGCTCTTACGCACCAGACGGTGAACGCCGGTTTCTGTGCGCAGCCAACCATAAGCGTAATCGCCGGAGATCTTGATAGTCACGGATTTGATACCCGCCACTTCACCTTCTGACTCTTCGATAATTTCAGTTTTGAAACCGCGCGATTCTGCCCAGCGCAGATACATACGCTCAAGCATACTTGCCCAGTCCTGTGCTTCCGTACCGCCGGAACCTGCCTGGATATCAAGGTAGCAGTCGGCGCTGTCATATTCGCCGGAGAACATGCGGCGGAACTCAAGCTGCGCCAGTTTTTCTTCCAGGGCGTCGAGTTCAGCAACGGCTTCGTTAAAGGTTTCTTCGTCGTCAGCTTCTACAGCCAGTTCCAGCAGACCGGAAACATCTTCCAGCCCTTGTTTCATTTGGTCGAGGGTATCGACAACAGCCTCGAGAGAGGAACGCTCTTTACCCAGCGCCTGCGCACGTTCGGGTTCGTTCCAGACATCCGGCTGTTCCAGCTCGGCGTTTACTTCTTCCAGACGCTCTTTCTTGGCGTCGTAGTCAAAGATACCCCCTAAGAACGTCGGAGCGTTCCGTGAGGTCCTGAATGCGATTATTTACCGGATTAATTTCAAACATGGTCTGATTTCTTTTATTGAGCTAGTCAAAATGCGGTGATAAGAGCGGGATTGTACCCAATCCACACTCTTTTTTATAGAGAAGACGACGCTAAAGTGGCCAGATATTATCGATGATAATCTGTAGACTGCGGTTGCCACGAAACTCGTTGATATCCAGCTTGTAGGCCAGTTGAACTTCACGCACGCCGTTATCCGGCCAGAGGGCGGTATCGACATTAAAAGCAATACCATCCAGCAGCGGGCCGCCGCCGACCGGTTCAACCATGACCTTCAGATGGCGCTCTCCCACCAGCCGCTGTTGCAGCAGGCGGAAATGACCGTCAAACAGCGGTTCCGGGAACATCTGCCCCCACGGACCGGCATCACGCAGCAGTTGCGCAACTTCCATGGTCATCTCCGCTGCACTTAACGGGCCGTCGGAAACCACTTCACCCTGTAATAATGCCGGATCCAGCCACTCGGTAACCAGTTCGCCAAAGCGTTGCTGAAAGAGTTCGAATTTGTCCTCTTCCAGTGACAATCCTGCCGCCATCGCATGACCGCCAAACTTGAGCATCATGCCAGGGTAGAGCGTGTCTAACCGCTCCAGCGCGTCGCGCATATGCAGTCCCTGAATGGAGCGCCCAGAACCTTTCAACGTACCGTCGCCCGCAGGCGCAAAGGCGATAACCGGACGATGAAAACGCTCTTTGATGCGCGAAGCCAGAATACCAACGACGCCCTGATGCCATTCAGGGTGATACATTGCCAGCCCGCCGGGTAGCGTGTCACGGCTGCGCTCCAGTTTCTCGCACAGGGTCAGGGCTTCAACCTGCATTCCTTGTTCGATCTCTTTTCGCGTCTGGTTTAGCGCATCGAGTTCATTTGCCAGCACGCGCGCTTCGCCGATGTTGTCGCAGAGCAACAGCGCCACACCGACGGACATATCATCCAGTCGCCCGGCAGCATTGAGACGTGGCCCCAGCGCAAAACCTAAATCGCTGGCGGCGAGTTTTTGTGCATCACGGTTTGCCACTTCAAGCAGAGCTTTAATCCCTGGACGGCACTTTCCGGCACGGATGCGACTCATCCCCTGCCAGGTCAGAATGCGATTATTAGCGTCCAGCGGCACGACGTCCGCTACTGTCCCCAGCGCGACCAGATCCAGCAGTTCTGCCAGGTTAGGAATTGCGATGTTACGCTCATCAAACCAGCCCTGATCGCGCAAAAAGGTGCGCAGCGCCAGCATCAGATAAAACGCCACACCCACGCCTGCCAGTGATTTCGACGGGAAATTACAGTCGCGCAAGTTAGGGTTAATGATCGCTTCCGCCGCGGGTAATGTGTCGCCCGGCAAATGGTGATCGGTAACAATAACCGGGATGCCCAACGAGCGAGCGTGTTCAACCCCCGCATGGGAGGAAATTCCGTTATCCACCGTGACAATTAACTGCGCGCCACGGGCATGGGCCTGATCGACCACTTCCGGGCTTAAGCCGTAACCGTCTTCGAAACGGTTTGGTACCAGGTAGTCGATATTGCTGCAACCAAGCGAGCGCATCGCCAACACGCTTAGAGCCGTGCTGGTGGCACCGTCGGCATCAAAATCACCGACCACAATAATCCGCGTTCCTTCGCGAAAAGCGTTGTAAAGGATCTCAACGGCCTTTTCGACACCGCTCAGTTGCTGCCAGGGCAGCATACCTTTAACGCTACGCTCCAGTTCCTGCGCGCTGCGCACGCCCCGGCTGGCGTATAAACGCCGCAGCAAGGGGGGCAGGCCAGCGGGCAGGTCTGCCGTTTCGTCGACTTCACGACGACGAAGTTGTATCTGTTGTTTCACGCGAATTATTTACCGCTGGTCATTTTTTGATGTTCGTCGAGGAATTCTTTCATCTCTTTCGGCGGCTGATAACCCGGAACCAGTGTGCCATTACTCAGCACAACTGCCGGAGTTCCGCTAACGCCAAGCTGTACGCCAAGTGCGTAATGGTCGGCAATATCGATATCGCAACTTGCCGGGGTAACGGCTTTGCCTGCCATTACGTCATCGAAGGCTTTATTTTTATCTTTTGCACACCAGATGGCTTTCATTTGTTGCTCCGCCTGGCTTTCCAGTCCCTGACGCGGGAACGCGAGATAACGCACGGTGATCCCCAGCGCATTATAGTCAGCCATCTGCTCATGCATTTTGTGGCAGTAGCCGCAGGTAATGTCGGTAAACACGGTGATGACGTGCTTTTCTTGCGGCGCTTTGTAGATGATCATCTCTTTTTCGAGCGCGTTCAGTTGCTTTAACAACATCTGGTTGGTGACGTTGATCGGTGCCGCGCCGCTAACGTCATACATTGGCCCCTGAATGATATGTTTACCGTCATCGGTGATATACAGCACGCCGCTGTTAGTCAGCACGGTTTTCATACCAGCAACGGGCGCGGACTGAATATCGCTGCTTTTGATGCCCATTTTGGCTAACGTTTGTTGTATTGCCGCATCATCCGCCTGAACAAAGCCAGAAAACGCCGTCAACAAAGTAAACAACATAAAACCTTTCTTCATAAATCATCCCGTTCTTTTCAGCTATCACGCCCGAGGGTGATGCTGTTGATGAAGTTGCCGCAGACGCTCAGTAGCGACATGCGTATAAATTTGAGTCGTCGAGAGATCGCTATGACCCAGCAACATCTGCACAACGCGTAAATCCGCACCATGATTTAACAAATGGGTGGCAAAGGCGTGACGCAACACATGCGGCGACAGCTTTTCGCTGTCGATCCCCGCCAGCACGGCATAATGTTTAATGCGATGCCAGAAAGTTTGTCTCGTCATCTGCTGCGCACGCTGGCTGGGAAACAGTACATCAATTGACACACCGTTTAGCAACCACGGTCGCCCGTGTTCCAGATAGGTTTCCAGCCAGTAAACTGCCTCTTCACCTAACGGCACCAGGCGTTCTTTGTTGCCTTTACCAATTACCCGCACCACCCCCTGACGCAAGCTGATATCGCTCATCGTCAGCCCTACAAGTTCAGAGACACGCAATCCGGTAGCATACAGCACTTCGAGCATCGCTTTGTCGCGTAGCTCCAGAGGCTGATCAACCAGCGGCGCCTGCAATAACCTTTCGATTTGCGCTTCACTTAAATCTTTCGGTAGACGCTGGGGTAATTTTGGCGAAGCAAGATGCGCACTGGGATCGTCTTCACGAAACTTTTCGCGATAAAGATACTGGAACAATCGGCGCACCGCACTCAGCAAACGAGCGGAACTGGTGGCTTTATACCCGCCTTCCAGCCGTTCTGCCAGTAATGCCTGTAAGTCGCCGCTTTGCGCCGTTGCCAGCGTCAGTCCACGATGATGCAACCACTCCACCATCATTGACAGATCGCGACGATATGCGTTCAACGTATTTTCTGCCAGATTTTTTTCCAACCACAGGGCATCAAGAAACTGCTCGATGCGTGCCAGATCCTGTTTCACTTGCGCCCCTTATCGTTACTCGTTTGATCCATTATGCCTTATTGTGCCGTGACTAAAGCGATTCTGATACACTAGCCGCAAAAGCCACAGCAGAATCGAGAAGCTTACGTTATGAATATGGGTCTTTTTTACGGTTCCAGCACCTGTTATACCGAGATGGCAGCGGAAAAAATCCGCGATATTATCGGCCCAGAACTGGTGACCTTACATAACCTCAAGGACGACTCCCCTAAATTAATGGAGCAGTACGATGTGCTCATCCTGGGAATTCCGACCTGGGATTTTGGTGAAATCCAGGAGGATTGGGAAGCCGTCTGGGATCAGCTCGACGACCTGAACCTTGAAGGTAAAATTGTTGCGCTGTATGGGCTAGGCGATCAACTGGGATATGGTGAGTGGTTCCTCGATGCACTCGGTATGCTGCATGACAAACTCTCGACCAAAGGCGTGAAGTTCGTCGGCTACTGGCCAACGGAAGGGTATGAGTTCACCAGTCCGAAACCGGTAATTGCTGACGGGCAACTGTTCGTGGGGCTGGCGCTGGATGAAACTAACCAGTATGACCTCAGCGACGAGCGTATCCAGAGCTGGTGCGAGCAAATCCTCAACGAAATGGCTGAGCATTACGCCTGAGATTACTGACGGCATAGCGCACTCGCTTTGCCGTCGCCATTATTTTTGCGTCTCCTGCTGTAACAAAATCCGCCGCAAATCTCGCCATTCGGCTTCATCCATACTGTCTGCTGCCAGCCACAGATGCTGACGTTTGCCGCTATCAGAACGTAAACGCAACATCATGCCGCTTTTAATCATCCACGGCGCTTTAACGATGCTCCACTCCTGCCCCTGCCAGCGCAAACGCCCATCCATCAGCAGACGAATCTCACCCTGACGAGCATTAATGCGCCGCTGGCTGCGAACGCAATCAAACACCACTAGCGAAAGCAACACCAACCATAACGGGGTGTAACTAAGCGGCCATGGCATGAGTAAAATAACAGCGGCAACCAGCCCATGAATCAGCAAGGAAAGCCACTGCGCGCGCCAGGAGACGCGCAGTTCAGATTGCCACAGGACCACGTTCCCGGTTCCGTGTCTGGATGAGTCGGACCATCATTTCCAGTTCTGCATCGGCCGGTTTACCGTGATTCATCAGCCAGTTGAACAGATCGGGATCGTCACATTCCAGCAGACGAATAAAGATGCGTTTTTCGTCATCGCTTAAGCTGTCGTACTCATGTTCGAAAAACGGCATGATCGAAATATCAAGTTCGCGCATACCACGGCGGCATGCCCAATGAATGCGGGCTTTGTTGTTAATGTCCATCTTCTTCCTGTCTCACGAAAATCCAGTACCTGGCTATTGTAACGTGTTTTTCGACTTCTTTTGCGGGAATATCGGTAAACACAATCACAATCGCGAAATTAATCCACAACAATTCAATGGCTTCATTTTTTTGGAAGTCACCTCGCAAAGCCTGGTTGAAGGCACAGATCGCGTAGTGAAAGCACTTGCAATGCCCCATAGCTCTTTTACCATTAGTCATTAATTACGCCGTTTGTAAAACAGGACTCCATTATGGCTTTTACACCTTTTCCTCCCCGTCAGCCTACGGCTTCTGCCCGTTTACCGTTGACGCTGATGACGCTTGATGACTGGGCGCTGGCCACCATTACTGGCGCGGACAGCGAAAAATATATGCAGGGTCAGGTGACAGCAGATGTCAGCCAGATGACAGAAGATCAGCACCTGCTCGCCGCACATTGCGATGCTAAAGGTAAAATGTGGAGCAATTTGCGTCTGTTCCACGATGGCGACGGTTTCGCATGGATTGAACGGCGCAGCGTGCGCGAGTCGCAGCTTACCGAATTGAAAAAATATGCGGTGTTTTCTAAAGTGACCATCGCCCCTGACGACGAGCGTGTGTTGCTTGGTGTTGCCGGTTTTCAGGCACGCGCCGCGCTGGCGAATCTCTTTAGTGAACTGCCTTCGAAGGAAAAACAGGTGGTCAGAGAAGGTGCGACCACCCTGCTATGGTTTGAACACCCGGCAGAACGTTTTCTGATCGTGACCGATGAAACTACCGCCAGTGCGCTGACCGATAAACTGCGCGGCGAAGCGGAACTGAACAATAGCCAACAGTGGCTGGCATTAAACATTGAAGCGGGCTTCGCGGTGATTGATGCGGCTAATAGCGGGCAGTTTATCCCCCAGGCGACCAATCTCCAGGCGCTGGGCGGCATCAGCTTTAAGAAAGGCTGCTATACCGGGCAAGAGATGGTGGCGCGAGCAAAATTCCGTGGTGCCAACAAACGCGCGCTCTGGTTGCTGGCAGGTAGCGCCAGCCGACTGCCGGAAGCAGGTGAAGACATCGAGCTGAAAATGGGCGAAAACTGGCGTCGCACCGGTACGGTGCTGGCTGCGGTAAAACTGGAAGATGGTCAGGTCGTGGTACAGGTCGTCATGAATAACGATATGGAACCGGACAGCATCTTCCGCGTGCGTGACGATGCGAATACATTGCATATCGAGCCGCTGCCGTATTCGCTCGAAGAGTAAATCTCTGTATCGCTTCGGGCATCTATTGCCTGATGCGACGCTGACGCGTCTTATCAGGCCTGGGATTTGGTGCCTTTATCACAACAGGGACGCAGCCCGTAGGCCGGATAAGGCGTTCACGCCGCATCCGGCAGTTGCGCTCTGATGCCTGATGCGACGCTGGTGTATCTTTTCATTCCTACAAAGGCATACCAATTACGCCTGCCCAATATACAAATAAATCGCCAGGAAATGGCACACGCTGCCGCCGAGCACAAAGCCGTGCCAGATGGCGTGGTTGTAGGGAATGCGTTTGCAGACGTAGAAAATTACCCCGAGCGAGTAAACTACACCGCCTACGGCCAGTAAGGTAACGCTGCCCGCCGCGAGCTTAACTGCCATTTCATAAATCACCACCAACGACAGCCAGCCCATAGCCAGATAAGTCACCAGAGATAAGATTTTAAATCGGTGCGCGATGGTCAGTTTGAACAGAATCCCCAGCAATGCCAGGCTCCAGATAACAACCATCAACCCGCGCGCTAACGGAGAATCCAGCCCCACCAGCAAAAACGGCGTGTAGGTTCCGGCAATCAACAGATAAATGGCGCAGTGGTCAAATTTCTTCAGCCACATTTTTGCCCGTTGATGAGGAATGGCGTGATAAAGCGTCGAAGCGAGGAACAGCAGGATCATACTGCCACCATAGAGGCTATAACTGGTTATCGCCGTGGCGCTGGCATTGAGAGCCACCGCCTGAACCAGTAGCAATACCAACCCGACGATACCAAACACCAGCCCAATACCGTGACTGACGCTGTTGGCAATTTCCTCTGCCAGCGAATATCCCTGCTTAATGAGAGGCTTCTGAACCATAACTTACTCCGGAGAAACGTACACGCACGTGTATACCTCTCCAGCGTAACTGAGAATAGTTCCAGTGAACACCTGTTAGCTAAAATAAATTCTGATTTGAGACTAATCTCCGAAAAATCATGAAATTAAATGCGAAATTTCAACTAACAGGCGTGAGTTCAATTTAAAGACATTTAAATTCAATTACATAAAACTGTGTCTGACCGGGATAGATATCGGCAATGACCTTTTTCAATTCAGCCAGGGTCATATTTTCCTGTTGCGCGTGTTTTTCTGTGAGAGTATCCAGCGTCACCGTTGAGGTTGCAGTGACTTCAATAGTGCAAAAATAGCCGTCATCCTCAAAGCGCCCGACACGAAGCACATCGCCAGCTTTAAAGTGCGATTCAGACTCGTCACGGATAGTGATGGTTTTACGCCCAGCCAGAATGTCATCCTGGAATCGTTGAAAAAAAGTGATGTTGTTTGGCTGCATGGTACTATTTCCTGTAAGAATTGACTCATCTGGAGCCTATGATAGTGAAAAAACTCACCTTACCGAAAGATTTCTTATGGGGCGGCGCAGTTGCCGCTCATCAGGTCGAAGGCGGCTGGAACAAAGGCGGCAAAGGGCCGAGTATTTGTGACGTACTGACCGGCGGTGCACACGGCGTGCCGCGCGAAATCACCAAAGAAGTCTTGCCGGGCAAATACTATCCGAACCATGAAGCGGTAGATTTTTACGGTCACTACAAGGAAGACATCAAGCTCTTCGCCGAAATGGGCTTCAAATGTTTTCGTACTTCCATCGCCTGGACGCGCGTTTTTCCAAAAGGCGATGAAACACAGCCAAACGAAGAAGGGCTGAAGTTTTACGACGATATGTTCGATGAACTGCTGAAATACAACATCGAACCGGTGATCACCCTCTCCCACTTTGAAATGCCGCTGCATCTGGTGCAGCAATACGGTAGCTGGACCAACCGTAAAGTGGTTGATTTCTTTGTCCGTTTCGCGGAAGTGGTATTTGAACGCTATAAGCACAAAGTCAAATACTGGATGACCTTCAACGAAATTAACAACCAGCGTAACTGGCGCGCGCCGCTGTTCGGTTACTGCTGCTCCGGCGTGGTTTATACCGAGCATGAAAATCCTGAAGAGACCATGTACCAGGTGCTGCATCACCAGTTTGTCGCCAGCGCCCTGGCGGTGAAAGCCGCGCGTCGCATTAACCCGGAGATGAAAGTCGGCTGTATGCTGGCGATGGTGCCGCTCTATCCCTACTCCTGTAACCCGGACGATGTGATGTTTGCCCAGGAGTCGATGCGCGAACGTTACGTCTTTACCGATGTCCAGCTACGCGGCTATTACCCTTCTTATGTGCTGAACGAGTGGGAACGTCGCGGATTTAACATCAAAATGGAAGACGGCGATCTGGATGTGCTGCGCGAAGGCACTTGCGCTTATCTTGGCTTCAGCTATTACATGACCAACGCGGTGAAGGCCGAAGGCGGCACCGGCGATGCGATTTCTGGTTTCGAAGGCAGCGTACCGAACCCGTATGTTAAAGCGTCTGACTGGGGCTGGCAGATTGATCCGGTGGGTCTGCGTTATGCGCTTTGCGAACTGTATGAGCGTTACCAGAAGCCGCTGTTTATTGTCGAAAACGGTTTTGGCGCTTACGACAAAGTGGAAGAAGATGGCAGCATCAACGACGACTACCGCATTGACTATCTGCGCGCCCATATTGAAGAGATGAAAAAAGCGGTAACTTACGATGGTGTGGATCTGATGGGCTACACGCCGTGGGGCTGCATCGACTGTGTATCGTTTACCACCGGGCAGTACAGCAAACGCTACGGCTTTATCTATGTGAATAAGCACGACGACGGTACTGGTGATATGTCGCGTTCACGTAAGAAGAGTTTCAACTGGTACAAAGAGGTGATTGCCAGCAACGGCGAGAAGCTTTGATTAGATGACATGACGGATGCGACGCCGATTGCGTTGCATCCGCCCAGACCACTTTCTCATCTTATTTTCCACCCGCCAAATCGATAAAACTTCCCGTGACATAAGAGGCTTTATCGCTTAACAGCCAGACAATGGCCTGCGCGACCTCTTCCGCCTGTCCGCCGCGCTGCATGGGGATGTTCGACTTAACGCGATCGACGCGTCCAGGTTCGCCACCACTGGCGTGCATTTCGGTATAAATAAACCCTGGTCGCACGCCGTTAACGCGGATCCCCTGCGCGGCGACTTCCAGCGATAGTCCGGTGGTTAACGTATCAATCGCCCCTTTCGATGCCGCATAATCAACATATTCCCCCGGAGATCCCAGCCGTGAGGCTACCGAAGAAACATTGACGATAGCGCCGCCGCTACCGCCGTTTTTAAGCGCCATGCGTTTTACCGCCTCGCGGCAGCAGAGAAAATATCCCGTCATATTGGTGGAAAGCACCCGGTTGATTCGCTCTGCGGTAAGGTTTTCTACAGTGCACTGGGTAAACAAGATCCCGGCGTTATTGACCAGCGCAGCTAGCGGTTCATCGTGCTGGTCGATTGCTGTAAACATCGCGACAACCTGGTTTTCGTCGCTAATATCCGCAAGGAGCACAAATGCCTTGCCACCCGCTTTAGTTATTAAGTTCACCACTTCCTGCGCCGCGTGAAGGTTTTGCTGATAATTAACCGCCACCGTATACCCTTCTTTTGCCAACAGCAGCGCAGTTGCCCGCCCGATGCCGCGACTGCCACCAGTCACAAGTGCTATAGCCATTTTTTCCTCATAAATTAAGGCTGATGACAAAGTCAAAAGAGCGCACGATCAATCCCCTCGCCCCTTCGGGGAGAAAGGGGAAAACCGTGCCAATATTTACGTTTGAGCAAATTGTCAGCAAGTAAAAAGGCGCAGAAGCGCCTTTAGAAGATAGTCGAATCAATAAATTACTGGTATTCGCTAATCGGTACGCAGGAGCAGAACAGGTTACGGTCGCCGTACACATCATCCAGACGTTTCACCGTCGGCCAGTATTTGTCTGCCACGCCTGCCGGGAATACCGCAACTTCGCGGCTGTACGGATGCACCCACTCGGCAACCAGTTCGCTCTGAATGTGCGGCGCGTTCACCAGCGGGTTATCTTCCAGCGGCCAGACACCGGCTTTCACCTGGTCGATTTCTGCGCGGATAGCCAGCATCGCGTCGATAAAGCGATCCAGCTCTACTTTGCTTTCAGATTCAGTCGGTTCAACCATCAGCGTACCCGCCACCGGGAACGACATCGTCGGCGCGTGGAAACCGTAGTCGATCAGGCGCTTGGCAATATCCAGCTCGCTGATGCCGGTTTCTTCTTTCAGCGGGCGAATATCGAGAATACATTCGTGCGCCACGCGACCGTCGCGACCGGTATACAGCACCGGGAAGGCATCCTGCAGGCGGCTGGCAATATAGTTGGCGTTAAGAATTGCCACCTGGCTTGCTTTTTTCAGCCCTTCTGCGCCCATCATGCGGATGTACATCCAGCTGATTGGCAGAATGGATGCGCTACCGAACGGTGCCGCAGAAACCGCGCCCTGACGGGTTAACATGCCTTCGATTTGCACCACGCTATGACCCGGTACAAACGGTGCCAGATGCGCTTTCACACCGATCGGTCCCATACCCGGACCACCACCGCCGTGCGGAATGCAGAAAGTTTTATGCAGGTTAAGGTGCGAAACGTCCGCGCCAATAAAGCCCGGCGAGGTGATGCCAACCTGGGCGTTCATGTTCGCACCATCAAGATAAACCTGACCGCCGAACTGATGCACGATTTCACACACTTCACGGATCGTTTCTTCATACACGCCGTGGGTGGAAGGATAGGTCACCATGATGCAGGAGAGGTTATCGCCCGCCTGTTCCGCTTTCGCGCGCAGATCAGTCAAATCGATATTGCCGTTTTTATCACACGCCACAACCACCACTTGCATCCCCGCCATATGCGCGGAAGCGGGGTTAGTGCCGTGAGCAGAAGCCGGGATCAGGCAGATATCGCGATGCCCTTCGTTGCGGCTTTCGTGATAATGACGAATCGCCAGCAGCCCCGCATATTCGCCCTGAGCGCCAGAGTTCGGCTGCATACAGACGGCGTCGTAACCGGTCAGTTTCACCAGCCAGTCAGCCAGTTGCGCGATCATCTGCTGATAACCTTCGGCCTGTTCTGGCGGGCAGAACGGGTGCAGTTCAGCAAATTCCGGCCAGGTGATTGGGATCATCTCAGCGGCGGCGTTCAGTTTCATGGTGCAGGAACCCAGCGGGATCATCGCCTGATTCAGCGCCAGATCTTTACGCTCCAGCGAGTGCATATAGCGCATCATTTCGGTTTCGCTGTGGTAGCGATTAAACACCGGATGGGTGAGAATTTCGTCATCGCGCAGCATTGCAGGCTGAATAGAACGGCTGTCGTGAGCCACGTCTTTGTCCAGCGTGTCGATGTCCAGCCCATGATTATCGCCCAGCAGTACGCTGAAAAGCTGCATCACGTTTTCGCGCGTGGTGGTTTCATCAAGGGTGATCCCAACCGCGTTCAGAATATCGCTACGCAGGTTGATTTCAGCCGCTTCGGCACGCGCCAGCACGCCCGCTTTATCGGCCACTTCCACACACAAAGTATCGAAATAGTGCGCATGGCGCAGCTTCAGACCTTTTTGTTGCAGCCCCGTTGCCAGAATATCAGTAAGACGGTGGATGCGGTTAGCGATACGTTTCAGGCCAACCGGACCGTGATAAACGGCATACAGGCTGGCGATGTTTGCCAGCAGAACCTGGGAAGTACAAATGTTCGAGTTCGCTTTCTCGCGACGAATATGTTGTTCACGAGTCTGCATTGCCATGCGTAGCGCAGTATTACCAGCCGCATCTTTCGATACGCCGATAATGCGCCCCGGCATGGAGCGTTTGTATTCATCTTTCGCCGCAAAGAATGCCGCGTGTGGGCCACCGTAGCCCATCGGCACGCCAAAGCGTTGCGCCGAACCAAAGACGATATCCGCGCCCTGTTTGCCCGGCGCAGTTAACAGAACCAGCGCCATAATATCAGCGGCGACGCTGACCACAATTTTGCGTGATTTTAGTTCGCTGATGAGTGCAGTGTAGTCGTGAATTTCACCAGTAGTGCCGACCTGCTGTAACAGCACGCCGAAGACGTCCTGATGATCGAGCACTTTTTGCGCGTCATCGACAATCACTTCAAAACCAAAGGTTTCGGCACGAGTACGTACCACATCCAGCGTTTGCGGATGCACATCGGAAGCCACGAAGAAGCGGTTGGCATTTTTCAGTTTGCTGACGCGTTTAGCCATCGCCATTGCTTCGGCAGCAGCGGTGGCTTCGTCAAGAAGAGAAGCCGATGCCATATCCAGCCCGGTTAAATCCAGCGTTACCTGCTGGAAGTTGAGCAGTGCTTCAAGGCGGCCCTGGGAGACTTCAGGTTGATACGGAGTATACGCGGTATACCAGCCCGGATTTTCCAGCATGTTACGCAGGATAACCGGCGGTAACTGCACGGCGGTGTACCCCATGCCGATGTAAGACGTGAAGCTTTTATTGCGACTGGCAATAGCCTTGAGTTCTGCCAGTGCGGCGTATTCGGTCGCCGGTGCGCCAACCTGCGGCGGAGTCGCAAGCTGAATATCTTTCGGCACAATCTGGCCGGTCAGCGCGTTTAACGATTGTGCACCAACGGCATTCAGCATTTCTTGCTGTTGCGCGGCGTCCGGTCCGATATGGCGTTCAATAAAAGCGCCGCTATTTTCAAGCTGGCTTAACGTCTGTGTCATGAGCGATGGTTCCTGAAACGTGCAGTGAATTGTGAACCTCTCTCCTTGCGAAGAGAGTGAGGGTGAGGCGTACAATTTCCTCACCCTTATCCTCTCCCAAAGAAGAGGATTAAAGCCGTTACTCGTCTTCTAACAATGCTTCGTATGCGGTCGCATCCAGCAGTGATTCCAGTTCGCTTTCATCGCTGGCTTTGATTTTAAAGATCCAACCGCCTGCATACGGTTCGCTGTTTACCAGTTCCGGGGAATCGCTCAGTGCGTCGTTCACCGCCACGATTTCACCGCTTACTGGCGCATAAATGTCGGACGCCGCTTTTACTGATTCGGCAACCGCACAGTCATCGCCCGCGCTTACCGTTGCGCCCACGTCCGGCAGGTCAACAAACACCATATCGCCTAACAACTCCTGAGCGTGTTCGGTGATGCCAACGGTGTAAGTGCCGTCAGCTTCTTTACGCAGCCATTCGTGTTCTTTGCTGTATTTCAGTTCTGCTGGTACGTTGCTCATCAATCAATCTCCAAAAAAGTAAATCACGCGACGGCTTTGCCGTTACGCACAAAAACAGGTTTAGTCACTTTTACCGGCATTTCACGGTTGCGAATTTGCACAATCGCCGTTTCGCCAATGCCTTCCGGCACACGCGCCAGTGCAATGCTGTAACCCAGCGTCGGGGAGAAAGTGCCGCTGGTGATAATGCCTTCATGCTGGTTGCCCTGCGCGTCGGTAAAACGTACCGGTAGTTCATTACGTAGCACGCCTTTTTCGGTCATCACCAGACCAACCAGTTTTTCTGTGCCATGTTCACGCTGCGCTTCCAGAGCTTCACGACCGATAAAGTCACGATCTGCCGGTTCCCAGGAAATGGTCCAGCCCATGTTGGCGGCTAAAGGAGAAATGGTTTCGTCCATCTCCTGACCATAAAGATTCATGCCCGCTTCCAGACGCAGTGTGTCACGCGCGCCCAGACCGCATGGCTTAACGCCCGCTTCCACCAGCGCGCGCCAGAAATCCGCCGCTTTTTCATTGGGCAGCGCAATTTCGTAGCCCGCTTCACCGGTATAACCAGTGGTGGCAATAAACAGATCGCCCGCCTGCACGCCAAAGAACGGTTTCATCCCTTCCACCGCCTGACGCTGGGCGTCATTAAACAGTGTGGCAGCTTTTGCCTGCGCATTCGGCCCTTGCACGGCAATCATGGAAAGGTCATCACGAACGGTAATTTCGATGCCGAAAGGTTCAGCGTGTTGGGTAATCCAGGAGAGGTCTTTTTCGCGGGTGGCGGAGTTAACAACGAGGCGGAAGAAATCTTCAGTAAAGTAGTAGACGATGAGATCATCTATCACACCGCCAGAGGCATTCAACATCCCCGAGTAAAGGGCTTTGCCGCTTTTGGTGAGCTTCGCCACATCGTTCGCCAGCAGATAACGCAGAAACTCCCGGGTGCGGCTGCCGCGAAGATCGACGATGGTCATATGTGACACATCAAACATTCCGGCATCGGTACGTACCGCATGATGTTCGTCGATTTGCGAACCGTAATGCAGCGGCATCATCCAGCCGTGGAAGTCCACCATGCGAGCGCCGCAAAGCGTGTGTTGTTCGTACAAAGGAGTCTGTTGTGCCATCTTGTCCTCATTGAATAAGCGGGGCTGACAACTTTTCATGGCAAAATTATCACCACGAAACCCAGCATCGGAGCCACTCCCGGTCCCCAACGCAATCGTTCTCTTTTGCCTGAACTTACCACCGAAACAGACGGTTAACCATAAGGTAAAATTGATCATCACATTAGCTTATGGTTAAAAAATACAAAAATCTCAACAGAATAAAAAACCAAAAATTTATTTTATTTTTATACAAATATGATGCTTTCAGGAAACAGATTTGGATAAACCAATATTAAGAACTGAAAATATGTCAAAAATCACTCAATGAAAAAATCGTAACATTAGAAAATATAATGCGAAATTGATGGTGAAATTAGTTTATTTCAAATGAGGAAAATCTCCCGGCAAAAAAACCGGGAGAAGAAAGTGTGATGGGTATCAAATAAACAGTTGAGGAGAAATTTTTAACGCAGCCATTCAGGCAAATCGTTTAATCCCATTGCCTGACGGATAAGTTGTGGCTTAACGCCAGGAAGCGTGTCGGCCAGTTTCAGGCCAATATCGCGCAGCAGCTTTTTCGCCGGGTTAGCCCCGGAAAACAGATCGCGAAAGCCCTGCATACCAGCCAGCATCAGCGCAGCACTGTGCTTGCGGCTACGCTCATAGCGACGCAGGTAAATATACTGCCCGATGTCTTTACCCTGACGATGCAACCGTTTCAGTTCAGCAATCAACTCTGCGGCGTCCATAAAGCCGAGATTAACGCCCTGTCCCGCCAGCGGATGAATGGTATGCGCGGCGTCGCCCACCAGCGCCAGACGGTGCGCGGCAAACTGGCGCGCATAACGCCCCGTCAGTGGGAACACCTGACGCGCGCTCTCAACCTTGCATAAGCCAAGGCGATTATCAAAAGCGATATTTAACGCGCGATTAAATTCGTCTTCACCTGCCTGCTGCATCCGCTGCGCTTCCTCTGGCGACAGTGACCAAACAATCGAGCAAAGATGCGGATCGCTAAGCGGTAAAAAGGCCAAAATACCTTCGCCATGGAAAACCTGGCGCGCCACAGCTATATGCGGTTCTTCAGTACGAATAGTCGCCACCAGCGCGTGATGCTGATAATCCCAGAAAGTCAGCGGGATATCAGCTTTGTTGCGCAACCAGGAATTAGCGCCGTCCGCGCCAATCACCAGACGCGCCGTTAACATACTGCCGTCTTTCAGCGTCAGGAAGGTTTCGTTCTCTCCCCAGGCGACCTGCTGTAATTCTGCGGGAGCCAGCAGGGTGATATCTGACGACTGCTGCGCTTTGTTCCACAGCGTGTAGTGAACTACTGAATTTTCAACAATATGCCCAAGATGGCTATAGCCCATGCTTTGATCGTCAAACGAGATGTGACCAAAACTGTCTTTGTCCCACACTTCCATGCCGTGATAGCAACTGGCTCTGCGGGAGAGGATGTCCTGCCAGACGCCAAGACGGGTAAGTAATTTTTCGCTGGCGCCATTGATAGCCGAAACGCGCAGTTGTGGTGGTGCATCCGCCGCCAGAGGTTCCGGTACGCGCTGCTCCAGTACGGCGACGCGTAAGCCGCTACCCTGTAAACCGCAGGCAACCGCCAGCCCCACCATGCCGCCGCCAACAATGGCTACATCAACACTTTGCATTGTTTATTCCTTAAAACCGCCTTCAACGCGCCACCCAACCGAGGGTGCGCTGCGCCAGCACATCGCGTGCCGGGGTGAATAATTCCATCGTCATCAGCCCGATGTTACGCCCAACAACCAGCGGCGCCCAACGGTTGGCAAAAAGATGTACAAGGCTGTCCGTGACACCGATAGTTGCTTCGCGATCGCTCTGCCGACGCTGCTGATAACGGCACAAAATGCCATAATCACCGATATCCTCTCCGCGTTCCTGCGCCTGAGTCAGGGTTTCGGCAAGGCTCATAACATCACGCATACCGAGGTTAAATCCTTGCCCGGCAATCGGGTGCAGGGTTTGCGCCGCATTGCCCACCAGCACGGTGCGATGGGTAATAGGTTTGGCGGCGCGGGTTAACGCCAGCGGATAAGCACTGCGTTTTCCGGCGTGGGTAATTTGCCCCAGCCGCCAGCCAAACGCAGCCTGGAGTTCACAGCAAAACTTCTCGTCGCTCCACGCCAGTACCTCTTCGCGCCGTTCCAGTGGATGACACCAGACCAGCGAACAACGTCCGTCAGACATCGGCAACATCGCCAACGGACCGTATTGCGTGAAACGTTCAAAAGCACGGCCTTCGTGCGCAACGGAGGTCGCAACGTTGGCAATTACCGCCAGTTGTTCGTAAGGCTCCTGCTGCCAGTCAACGCCGCAGGCGCTGGCTAATGCTGAATGGGTGCCGTCAGCGGCTACCAGCACACGCCCCGTCAGCGTCCCGCCGCTCTCCAGCGTCACTTCAACGGTATCCTGTGTACGGGCAACGTTAGCAACGCGATCCGGGCAATGCAGCGTTACGCCTGGCGCTTTGCGCAACAGCGCAAACAGCCGTTGCCCGACATTATGCAACTCGACAACCTGCCCCAGCGCCGCCAGTTGGTAATCTTCTGCGGCGAGGGTGACGAATCCGGCATGACCGCGATCGCTGACATGCACGGTAGTGATGGCGGTTGCGCAATCAGCCAGAGATTGCCAGACGCCGATACGTGCCAGCTGCTGGCAGGTGCCCGCCGCCAGCGCAATAGCTCGTCCATCAAAGCCCGGATGTGCATGAGACTCTGGCGCGGTCGCTTCAATCAGATGTACCGGCAGCGCCCCGTGACTTAACCGGGAAATAGCCAGCGCCAGCGTCGCGCCCGCCATGCCGCCACCGACGATGATTACGCTCATTGCTTTCTCGCAGCTGCCATCAACGCTTCGATTTCTTCCGGCTTTTTCACCACGCTGGCGGTGAGGTTTTCGTTGCCAGTTTCGGTAATCACAATATCGTCTTCAATACGAATGCCGATACCGCGATATTGTTCTGGCACATCTGCATCCGGTGCAATATACAGACCTGGCTCTACGGTCAGTACCATGCCAGGTTCAAGAATGCGCGAGCGATCCTGACCATAAACACCTACGTCATGGACATCCAGACCTAACCAGTGGCTAAGGCCATGCATAAAGAAAGGACGGTGGGCGTTTTGAGCGATCAGTTCATCGACTTCACCTTTCAGGATCCCAAGTTTTACCAGGCCGCTAATCATGATGCGCACCACTTCACCGGTGACTTCCTGAATGGAAGTTCCCGGACGATACAGGCGCAGGCTGGCTTCGAGAGACTCCAGCACAATGCCGTAGATTTCACGCTGAGCCTGAGTGAATTTGCCGTTGACCGGGAAGGTACGGGTAATATCGCCAGCGTAACCTTTATATTCACAGCCAGCGTCAATCAACACCAGATCGCCATCGCGCAGTTCACACTCGTTTTCGGTGTAGTGCAGAATGCAGCCGTTTTCACCGCTGCCGACTATGGTGTTGTAGGAAGGATAACGCGCGCCGTGGCGGTTAAATTCGTGGTGAATTTCGCCTTCCAGATGGTACTCGAACATTCCCGGACGACATTTTTCCATCGCCCGGGTGTGCGCCAGTGCGGTGATTTCTCCCGCGCGGCGAAGTACGGCAATCTCTTCTGGTGATTTGAACAGGCGCATTTCATGAACAATGGGACGCCAGTCGATCATCGTTGCCGGAGCGGTGAGATTTTGCCGTGAGCCTTTACGCAGTTTTTCCAGCGCGCTGTTCACGATTTCATCAGCATAGGTATATTCGCCCTGAGCGTGGTAAACCACATCCAGACCGTTGAGCAGTTGATAAAGTTGCTGATTGATTTCGCTGAACGCCAGCGCACGGTCAACGCCCAGTTTCTCTGGCGCGGCATCCTGACCTAAGCGACGGCCAAACCAGATCTCCGCCGTCAGGTCGCGAACGCGGTTAAACAGAACGCTATGGTTATGAGTGTCATCGCTTTTAATCAGCACCAGCACCGCTTCCGGTTCGTTAAAGCCGGTGAAGTACCAGAAGTCACTGTTTTGACGATACGGGTATTCGCTGTCGGCGCTACGGGTCACTTCCGGGGCGGCAAAAATCAGCGCGGCGCTGCCGGGTTGCATTTGCTCCACCAGAGCCTGACGGCGACGCTGAAATTCTTGCGGGGATATATCACTCATAACACTCTCCTTACGTTTTTTGTTTTTAGTGTAGAGTCGGTTTTTGTACTTCTGGCGCGGTCGGTTGCGGATGAGTAAAAGTGTCGTGGCATAACAGCGCGGCAACACGGACGTACTCGATGATCTCTTCAAGCGACATTTCCAGCTCTTCCTGATCTTCGTCTTCGTCATATCCCAGTTGCGCAATGTTACGCAGATCGTCGATGGCTTCACCGGTTTCGCCAGTCACTTTATCCAGCTTCGGCTGAGTCACGCCAAGACCAAGCAGGAAGTGATTTACCCAGCCTGCCAGCGCATCAGCGCGATCGAAAACGCTGACATCATCGCCATCAGGCAGATAAAGCTGAAAAAGGAAGCCGTCATCCTGCAGGGCATCGCTGGTGGCTGAGTGCATTTTGCGCAATGCCTGTGCCAGCTCATGACCGAAAGCCATGCCTTCGTTCGTCAGGTCGTGAAGCAGCGGCAGCCATGAACTGTCATCATTGCCACCGCAAATCATCCCGCTGATTAAACCGTGCATCTCAGCAGGGGTCAGACCCGTCCCTTGTTGGTTCAGATACTGGTTCATTTCGTTGTAACCAGGCATTTCGTTCTGTATAGACATAAGCATTCGTCATCAAAGGGAGGAAGATTCATGATATGCTACCACTTTGGACCCTGGTGAACCAGAAAAGGGCTTGTCTCTTCTCATCAGGGTAGCTATAGTTCGCCCCTTCGCAGACCATGGGTCTGAAGACGAAGGAAGCGCAGTCAATCAGCAGGAAGGTGGCATGTCTGCACAACCCGTCGATATCCAAATTTTTGGCCGTTCACTGCGTGTGAACTGCCCGCCTGACCAAAGGGATGCGTTGAATCAGGCCGCAGACGATCTGAATCAGCGGTTGCAAGATCTGAAAGAACGCACTAGAGTCACAAATACTGAACAGTTGGTCTTCATTGCTGCATTGAATATCAGCTATGAGTTAGCGCAAGAAAAAGCGAAGACTCGTGACTACGCGGCAAGTATGGAACAGCGTATTCGGATGCTGCAACAGACCATAGAACAAGCGTTACTTGAACAAGGTCGCATCACCGAAAAAACGAACCAAAACTTTGAATGACACTTTTCGGTTTACTGTGGTAGAGTAACCGTGAAGACAAAATTTCTCTGAGATGTTCGCAAGCGGGCCAGTCCCCTGAGCCGATATTTCATACCACAAGAATGTGGCGCTCCGTGGTTGGTGAGCATGCTCGGTTCGTCCGAGAAGCCTTAAAACTGCGACGACACATTCACCTTGAACCAAGGGTTCAAGGGTTACAGCCTGCGGCGGCATCTCGGAGATTCCCTTCTTACCTGGCACCAGCCATGACGCAACTACCAGAACTCCCACAGACATTATCCCGACAAGAAATCCGTAAAATGATTCGGCAACGTCGTCGTGCGTTAACGCCGGAACAACAGAAAGAAATGGGTCAACAAGCCGCTACCCGGATGATGACTTATCCCCCGGTGGTGATGGCGCATACGGTCGCTGTATTCCTCTCTTTTGATGGCGAGCTCGACACCCAACCGCTCATAGAACAACTCTGGCGTGCCGGTAAGCGCGTGTATCTTCCAGTTTTGCATCCCTTTAGTGTCGGTAACTTACTATTCCTGAATTACCATCCGCAAAGTGAACTGATAGTGAACAGGTTAAAGATCCACGAGCCGAAACTGGACGTGCGCGATGTGCTTCCTCTTTCCCGGTTAGATGTGCTGGTCACGCCGCTGGTCGCCTTTGATGAGTACGGTCAACGCCTGGGAATGGGCGGCGGTTTTTATGATCGGACATTGCAAAACTGGCAGCACTACAAAATGCAGCCAGTAGGTTATGCGCATGATTGTCAGTTAGTAGAAAAACTGCCGGTTGAAGAGTGGGATATCCCACTGCCTGCGGTGGTTACACCGTCGAAAGTCTGGGAGTGGTGAGGGCGATACTCCCGCATCGCCCTGATTGACATCGTTGATTCTTTAACCTAATTTAGTGAGTAAGGGTAAGGGTGGATTACTCCTCCCCTGAGACTGACTGTTAATAAGCTGGCAAACTTATCAGTAACAGTACAATCAGTATGATGACAAGTCGCATCATAACCCTTCTCCTTCAAGCCCTCGCTTCGGTGAGGGCTTTACCGTTACAGCCCTGTGCTGCCCCGCCATCGTAAACTCTCTTTAAATAAGCACAACGCTTTGATCTGGCTTTAAATCTTTTCTTCGAGCGCGCTCGTAAAACGTCATGCAAGGTATGAATACATTGTGGGCAAAAGAGATTTATTACGGCAGTAAACGAGGACAGTGATGTGACTATCAAAAAGATCGGTTCAGGGCGACGCCTCCCGCATCGCCCTGATTGACATCGTTGATTCTTTGACCTAATTTAGTGAGTAAGGGTAAGGGAGGATTGCTCCTCCCCTGTGACTGACTGTTAATAAGCTCCGAAACTTATCAGTAACAGTACAATCAGTATGATGACAAGTCGCATCATAACCCTTCTCCTTCAAGCCCTCGCTTCGGTGAGGGCTTTACCGTTACAGCCCTGTGCTGTCCCGCCATCGTAAATCCTCTTCGAATAAAGGCAACGCATTGATCTGGCTTTGATTTATTTCTTCGAGCAGACTCGCAAAGCCGATTGCAGCACACTGCAAATGCAGTGATAAGCGCGGGAAAAGGGATAAAAAAACGGGCAAGTCAGCGACCTGCCCGTTGTTTGTCAGAGAAGGGAATCAGTACAGCAGACGGGCGCGAATGGTGCCCGGAATCGCTTTCATTGCCTGTAATGCTTTTTCAGCAACGTCTTCATCTGCTTCAATGTCAATAACTACGTAGCCCATCTGAGCAGACGTTTGCAGATACTGCGCGGCGATGTTAACGCCCTGCTCTGCAAAGATTTTGTTCAGCGCAGTCAGCACGCCCGGACGGTTTTCGTGGATGTGCATCAGACGGCGGCCACCGTGCAGCGGCAGCGAGACTTCCGGGAAGTTCACCGCAGAGAGCGTGGAGCCATTGTCAGAGTACTTGATCAATTTACCCGCAACTTCCAGACCGATATTCTCCTGCGCTTCCTGAGTCGAACCGCCAATGTGCGGCGTCAGCAGGACGTTGTCGAATTCGCACAGCGGAGAAGTAAACGGATCGCTGTTGGTCGCCGGTTCTGTTGGGAATACGTCGATTGCCGCACCAGCCAGATGTTTGCTCGCCAGTGCGTCACACAGCGCCGGAATATCAACCACAGTACCGCGCGAGGCGTTAATCAGCAGCGAGCCGGGCTTCATCAGCGAGATCTCTTTCGCGCCCATCATGTTTTTGGTGGACGGGTTTTCAGGCACATGCAGGCTCACCACGTCACTCATATTCAGCAGGTCGGAAAGATGTTGCACCTGCGTCGCGTTGCCCAGCGGCAGTTTGTTTTCAATATCATAGAAGTAAACATACATCCCCAGCGACTCCGCCAGAATGCCAAGCTGCGTACCGATATGACCATAACCAATGATACCCAGCTTTTTGCCGCGCGCTTCAAAAGACCCCGCTGCCAGTTTGTTCCATACGCCACGGTGCGCTTTGGCGTTGGCTTCCGGCACTCCGCGCAATAGCAGCAGAAGTTCGCCAATCACCAGCTCGGCGACAGAACGCGTATTCGAAAACGGTGCGTTAAATACCGGAATCCCGCGTTTTGCCGCAGCATTTAAATCAACCTGGTTTGTGCCTATGCAGAAACAGCCAATAGCGACCAGCTTTTCTGCGGCATTAATCACTTCTTCGGTCAGATGGGTACGGGATCGCAGGCCGATGAAGTGGGCATCGCGGATGGATTCTTTTAATTGTTCATCATCCAGCGCGCCTTTATGAAATTCGATGTTGGTGTAACCTGCCGCGCGAAGACTTTCCAGCGCCTTTTGGTGCACGCCTTCTACCAGCAGAAACTTAATCTTGTCTTTCTCCAGCGATACCTTTGCCATTTACCCAATCCTGTCTTTGAAATGTTGTGTGTGGATTTACATCCGCCTTTCAACATATCAAAAAATAATAATGCGGCAATATGAACGTTTGCGTCGCGATGTTGAGGAAATATCACGAGAGGTTGATTAACAGAAGAAAATGCTGAAGATGAGACTTTCTTTAGCGTGTTAGGCAAAAGTGAGTTAAAAACGTGATAGATGTCACCAAATTTAACAATGCAAAAAATTTTTAACGGGGGAACGAACTCCCCCGTCAGATCATTTCACAATGGTTTTAACGCCGTCAGGCGTGCCAATCAGCGCGACGTCCGCGCCACGGTTGGCAAACAGACCAACAGTAACCACACCCGGAATCGCGTTAATCGCATTTTCCATCGCCACCGGATCAAGGATTTCCATACCGTGGACGTCGAGGATCACGTTGCCGTTATCAGTCACCACGCCCTGTCGATATTCCGGACGACCGCCAAGTTTCACCAGTTGACGAGCCACTGCACTACGCGCCATCGGAATCACTTCCACCGGCAACGGGAATTTGCCCAGAATATCGACCTGCTTGGAGGCGTCCGCGATGCAGATAAATTTCTCTGCAACCGAGGCGATGATTTTTTCACGCGTCAGCGCCGCACCGCCGCCTTTGATCATCTGCATATGACCGTTGATTTCATCTGCACCGTCAACGTAGATGCCGAGGCTGTCAACTTCATTGAGGTCAAATACATGAATGCCAAGACTTTTTAGTTTTTCAGTGGATGCATCCGAGCTGGAAACTGCCCCTTCAATCTGACCTTTCATCGTGCCGAGTGCATCAATAAAGTGTGCGGCGGTGGAACCTGTACCAACACCAACAATGGTTCCGGGCTGAACATACTGAAGTGCCGCCCATCCTACTGCTTTTTTCAATTCATCCTGCGTCATGATCGTTTCGCCTGTGGTATGAAATTTCAGACGCATTATATACAAAAAAAGCGATTCAGACCCCGTCAGCAAGTCGTACGGATAACTCATCCATGAAATAACAGACAATGGCGGGCATCCCCTTTCACCCCGGCAAATCTGGGTATCAGGAGGCATCAGAATTACCCTTCTATCCCCCAGTCTGCATATCTGAAACTACGCCGATAAAGGTGAAGCTCTGTAATACAATTAATTGATAATATTACCAATAAAAATCACATCCAGTGCCAGTAACTCGCCCACAGAACCTTGCCTGTACGCTCCACAAAGCCTAAAAAAACACGGTGTTGTCAGTCAAAATTTCCATTATGGCTGCTTTTGTATACGTTAAATGCTCTGTACCCAAAGCAAAATTATGTCATAGTTCGGCATAAGAAAATTTGAGGAGCAGGTTAAAGCAATGAAACGCCCGGACTACAGAACATTACAGGCACTGGATGCGGTAATACGTGAACGAGGATTTGAGCGCGCGGCACAGAAATTGTGCATTACGCAATCAGCCGTCTCACAGCGCATTAAGCAGCTGGAAAATATGTTCGGGCAGCCGTTATTAGTGCGTACTGTCCCGCCGCGACCTACAGAACAAGGGCAAAAACTGCTGGCACTGCTTCGCCAGGTCGAATTGCTGGAAGAAGAGTGGCTGGGGGATGAACAAACCGGTTCAACCCCGCTACTGCTTTCACTGGCGGTCAACGCTGACAGTCTGGCAACCTGGCTGCTACCGGCGCTGGCTCCGGTGCTGGCTGATTCCCCTATTCGTCTGAACTTGCAGGTGGAAGATGAAACCCGCACCCAGGAACGTCTGCGTCGCGGTGAAGTGGTTGGCGCGGTGAGTATTCAACATCAGGCGCTGCCCAGTTGTCTTGTCGATAAACTTGGCGCGCTCGACTATCTGTTCGTCAGCTCCAGACCATTTGCTGAAAAATACTTTCCCAATGGAGTAAGCCGCTCCGCGCTGCTCAAGGCACCGGTGGTGGCGTTTGACCATCTCGACGATATGCACCAGGCCTTTTTACAGCAAAACTTCGATCTGCCGCCAGGTAGCGTGCCGTGCCATATCGTTAACTCGTCTGAAGCCTTCGTTCAACTCGCTCGCCAGGGAACAACCTGCTGTATGATCCCACACCTGCAAATTGAGAAAGAACTGGCGAGCGGCGAGCTGATCGACCTTACGCCAGGGCTGTTTCAACGGCGAATGCTCTACTGGCACCGCTTTGCCCCAGAAAGCCGCATGATGCGTAAAGTCACCGATGCTTTGCTCGACTATGGTCACAAAGTGCTTCGTCAGGATTAATCAATCACTTAATGCCTGGTAGCACATATCAGGCATTTTCCTTTTTTCTTTTTACCTTCTTTGAACAACGTCACGAAACAGACAAATCTCACGCGGCAAAAAACGACGTCCCAATGCATTTTTTTTGCTGGCGACAACCCCGTGTAAAAAGCTCACCGTAAGCGCATCCCACCATTTTGATTGCGTTTTATGGAGCAAATAATGTCTAACGTGCAGGAATGGCAACAACTTGCCAACAAGGAATTGAGTCGTCGGGAGAAAAACGTCGACTCACTGGTACGGCAAACGGCGGAAGGGATAACCATCAAGCCGCTGTATACCGAAGCCGATCTCGACAATCTGGAAGTAACTGGCACTCTTCCAGGCTTGCCCCCCTACGTTCGTGGTCCACGTGCCACCATGTATACCGCTCAACCGTGGACCATTCGTCAGTATGCTGGTTTCTCCACGGCAAAAGAATCTAACGCCTTTTATCGCCGTAACCTCGCTGCCGGGCAAAAGGGCCTTTCCGTTGCCTTTGACCTCGCCACCCACCGTGGTTACGACTCTGACAATCCGCGCGTTTCAGGCGACGTCGGTAAAGCAGGCGTCGCTATCGACACCGTTGAAGATATGAAGGTGCTATTCGACCAGATCCCGCTGGATCAAATGTCGGTTTCGATGACTATGAACGGGGCTGTCCTGCCAGTACTGGCGTTTTATATCGTGGCCGCTGAAGAGCAAGGCGTTACACCCGATAAACTCACAGGCACCATCCAGAACGACATTCTGAAAGAGTACCTCTGCCGCAATACCTATATTTATCCGCCAAAACCGTCTATGCGTATTATCGCTGACATCATCGCCTGGTGTTCCGGCAATATGCCGCGTTTTAATACCATCAGTATTAGCGGTTACCACATGGGCGAAGCGGGAGCTAACTGCGTGCAGCAGGTGGCGTTTACTCTCGCTGATGGAATTGAGTACATCAAAGCTGCACTTTCTGCTGGCCTGAAAATTGACGACTTTGCCCCGCGCCTGTCGTTTTTCTTTGGCATCGGTATGGATCTTTTCATGAACGTCGCCATGCTGCGCGCCGCACGTTATCTCTGGAGTGAGGCGGTAAGCGGATTTGGAGCCAAAGATCCAAAATCACTGGCACTGCGCACCCACTGTCAGACCTCAGG
The DNA here is from genome assembly GCF_002965965.1 of Escherichia sp. MOD1-EC5495. Lineage (NCBI taxonomy): Bacteria > Pseudomonadati > Pseudomonadota > Gammaproteobacteria > Enterobacterales > Enterobacteriaceae > Escherichia > Escherichia sp. MOD1-EC5495. The sequence goes on along the minus strand of NZ_PTRI01000013.1, from coordinate 67,427 downwards.
CTGGAGTCTCACCGAGCAAGATCCCTATAACAACGTTATCCGCACCACCATTGAAGCGTTGGGCGCCACACTTGGCGGTACACAATCACTGCATACCAACGCTTTTGATGAGGCTCTTGGGCTGCCAACCGACTTCTCGGCACGTATAGCCCGTAATACTCAGATAATCATTCAGGAAGAGTCAGAAATCTGCCGCACCGTCGATCCACTGGCCGGATCTTATTACGTTGAGTCGTTGACCGATCAGATCGTTAAACAAGCCAGAGCTATTATCCAACAGATCGATGAGGCTGGTGGCATGGCGAAAGCGATCGAAGCGGGTTTGCCAAAACGAATGATCGAAGAGGCGTCTGCGCGTGAGCAGTCACTGATCGATCAGGGCAAACGCGTGATTGTTGGCGTTAACAAGTACAAGCTGGATCACGAAGACGAAACCGATGTCCTTGAAATAGACAACGTGATGGTACGTAACGAGCAGATTGCTTCACTGGAGCATATTCGCGCCACCCGCGATGATGCTGCCGTAACCACCGCACTGAATGCTCTGACTAATGCGGCACTGCAAAACGAAAACCTGCTGGCTGCTGCTATTAATGCGGCACGCGTTCGCGCGACATTGGGTGAAATCTCCGATGCGCTGGAAGCCGCTTTTGACCGTTATCTGGTGCCGAGCCAGTGTGTTACCGGCGTGATTGCGCAAAGCTATCATCAGTCGGAAAAATCAGCTTGCGAATTTGATGCGATTGTTGCGCAAACGGAACAGTTCCTCGCGGATAACGGCCGTCGCCCGCGCATTCTGATCGCCAAAATGGGGCAGGATGGACACGATCGCGGGGCCAAAGTTATTGCCAGCGCCTATTCCGATCTTGGATTTGACGTTGATTTAAGTCCGATGTTCTCGACACCAGAAGAGATCTCCCGCCTGGCGGTGGAAAACGACGTTCATGTGGTGGGCGCGTCCTCACTCGCTGCCGGGCATAAAACGCTGCTCCCGGAACTGATAGAAGCCCTCAAAAAATGGGGACGCGAAGATATCTGCGTAGTCGCTGGCGGCGTTATTCCACCGCAGGATTATGCCTTCCTGCAAGAACGTGGCGTGGCAGCGATTTATGGTCCGGGTACTCCCATGCTCGACAGCGTACGTGATGTACTGAATCGGATTAGCCAGCGTCATGATTAACGAAGCCACGCTGACAGACAACATTCGGCGCTTACGTCAGGGTGAGCGTGCCACGCTCGCCCAGGCGATGACGCTGGTAGAAAGCCGTCATCCACGTCATCAGGAACTAAGTACTCAGTTGCTCGACGCCATCATGCCGTTTTGTGGAAATGCACTGCGCCTGGGCGTTACCGGCACACCTGGCGCGGGGAAAAGCACCTTTCTTGAAGCTTTCGGTATGTTGCTGATTCGCCAGGGGCTGAAAGTCGCGGTAATTGCCGTCGATCCCAGCAGCCCAGTGACCGGTGGCAGCATTCTTGGCGATAAGACCCGGATGACCGAACTGGCGCGTGCCGATACGGCATTTATTCGCCCGGTTCCATCATCCGGTCATCTGGGAGGCGCCAGCCAGCGGGCGCGGGAGTTAATGCTGTTATGCGAAGCGGCGGGTTATGACGTGGTGATCGTTGAAACCGTCGGCGTCGGGCAGTCGGAAACCGAAGTAGCCCGCATGGTGGACTGTTTTATCTCACTGCAAATCGCCGGTGGTGGTGATGATCTCCAGGGCATTAAAAAGGGGCTGATGGAGATGGCAGATCTGATTGTCATAAACAAAGACGATGGCGATAACCACGCGAATGTCGCCATTGCCCGCCATATGTACGAGGGCGCTCTGCATATTCTGCGTCGCAAATATGACGAATGGCAGCCGCAGGTTCTTACCTGTAGCGCGCTGGAAAAATGCGGTATTGATGAGATTTGGCACGCAATTATCGATTTCAAAACCGCACTTACCGCCAGCGGTCGTTTGCAACAAATGCGGCAACAACAATCGGTGGAATGGCTGCGTAAACAAACCGAAGAAGAGGTGCTGCACCACCTGTTCGCGAATGAAGATTTCGATCGCTATTACCGCCAGACGCTATTAGCAGTCAAAAACAATACGCTCTCGCCGCGCACCGGCTTGCGGCAGCTCAGTGAGTTTATCCAGACTCAATATTTTGATTAAAGGAATTTTTATGTCTTATCAGTATGTTAATGTCATTATCATCAACAAAGTGGCGGTCATTGAGTTTAACTATGGCCGCAAACTCAATGCATTGAGTAAAGTCTTTATTGACGACCTGATCCAGGCGCTAAGCGATCTCAACCGACCCGAAATTCGCTGTATCATCCTGCGTGCCCCGAGTGGTTCCAAAGTTTTCTCCGCAGGCCACGACATCCATGAACTGCCATCAGGCGGTCGCGATCCTCTCTCTTACGATGATCCGCTACGGCAAATTACCCGTATGATCCAAAAATGCCCGAAACCGATTATCTCAATGGTCGAAGGTAGCGTCTGGGGAGGTGCTTTTGAAATGATCATGAGTTCCGATCTGATCATCGCCGCCAGCACATCGACCTTCTCAATGACCCCAGTTAACCTTGGCGTACCGTATAACCTGGTGGGCATCCACAACCTGACCCGCGACGCGGGCTTCCACATCGTCAAAGAACTGATATTTACTGCTTCGCCAGTCACCGCCCAACGCGCGCTGGCTGTTGGCATTCTCAACCACGTTGTTGACATCAGCGAGCTGGAAGATTTCACCCTGCAAATGGCGCACCACATTTCCGAAAAAGCACCGCTGGCGATCGCGGTAATCAAGGAAGAACTGCGCGTGCTGGGCGAGGCGCACACGATGAATTCAGACGAATTTGAACGTATTCAGGGGATGCGCCGAGCAGTTTATGACAGCGAGGATTATCAGGAAGGTATGAACGCTTTCCTGGAAAAACGTAAACCTACTTTCGTCGGGCATTAATGCTCAGCGAATGAAGGAGCAAAAGATGAATATGATCTGGGCAAGGATGACCGCCGATGAAGCGGCGGAAATTATCCAGCACAATGATATGGTAGCATTCAGCGGCTTTACCCCTGCGGGTTCACCTAAAGCTCTACCTGTCGCTATTGCTCATCGTGCCAACGAACAACATGAGGCGAAAAAACCGTACCAGATTCGCCTGCTAACCGGAGCGTCAATTAGCGCCGCCGCCGATGACGTGCTCTCTGAAGCTAACGCCGTTTCATGGCGCGCTCCGTATCAAACATCATCTGGGTTACGCCAAAAGATCAATCAGGGGGCAGTCAGTTTTGTTGATCTACACTTGAGCGAAGTCGCGCAAATGGTTAACTACGGCTTCTTCGGCGACATTGATGTTGCGGTAATTGAAGCCTCAGCCATCGAGCCGGATGGACGTGTCTGGTTAACCAGTGGGATCGGTAACGCTCCGACCTGGTTACTGCGGGCCAAGAAAGTAATCATTGAACTCAATCGCTATCATGATCCGCGCGTTGCGGAACTGGCGGATATTGTGATTCCTGGCGCACCACCGCGACGCAATAGCGTTTCGATCTTCCATGCGATGGATCGCGTCGGTACTCGTTATGTGCAAATTGATCCGAAAAAGATTGTCGCGGTCGTGGAAACCAACTTACCTGATGCAGGTAAGCTGCTGGATAAGCAAAATCCCATGTGCCAACAGATCGCCGACAATGTGGTTACCTTCTTATTACGTGAAATGGCACAGGGGCGCATTCCGCCGGAATTTCTGCCACTGCAAAGTGGGGTAGGCAACATCAATAATGCGGTAATGGCGCGTCTCGGGGATAACCCGGATATTCCACCGTTTATGATGTATTCGGAAGTGCTACAGGAATCAGTAGTTCATCTTCTGGAAACCGGAAAAATCACCGGAGCCAGCGCCTCCAGTCTGACTATCTCTGCCGATTCACTGCGTAAGATTTATGACAATATGGACTATTTCTCCTGTCGCATTGTGTTACGTCCGCAGGAGATTTCCAATAACCCGGAAATTATCCGCCGCCTTGGCGTTATCGCTCTGAATGTCGGCCTGGAGTTTGATATTTACGGGCACGCCAACTCAACGCATGTTGCCGGTGTTAATTTAATGAACGGTATCGGCGGCAGCGGTGATTTTGAACGCAATGCTTATCTGTCGATCTTTATGGCGCCGTCGATCGCCAAAGAAGGAAAAATATCAACCATCGTGCCGATGTGTAGTCATGTTGATCACAGCGAGCACAGCGTGAAAGTGATCATCACTGAACAAGGGATCGCCGATCTGCGCGGCCTCTCTCCACTTCAGCGCGCACGCGCTATCATCGATAACTGCGCCCATCCCATGTACCGTGACTATCTGCATCGCTATCTGGAAAATGCCCCTGGCGGGCATATTCACCACGATCTTAGCCACGTTTTCGATCTGCATCGTAACTTGATCGAAACGGGTTCAATGCTGGGTTAATTGCTCGTACCATCACGATCTTCAGCAATTTGCTGTAGCATCGTGGCGGTATAGCGATGATTTTTCAGTGAATAGAGATATTCCTGCATATACATTGGCGTATGCGGCGCATCAAAATATTTCAGCGTTGCCGGATTCACCAGTCGCCAGGCAAAATGTGGAATGACTGTCAGAAAATGTCCGCGCTCAACGGCGCTGATTTTGGCCATAAAACTGTAGGGGCGATAAATAATTGTTGGATTGATCCCACAAGGGCGCATGTTCGCATCAATCATCGCTTCATAGTTAGCGCGGTTCTGAAAGCGCATCTGTAACCACGGTAGCTCCTGTAATAACTCCTGCTCCTGACGTTCTTCAAAACGGCGGGAAACAAGAAACCCTAGCCGCAGCGGCGACAGTTCGCTGATAGTTAGATTTTCCAGCCCCTTTACTCGGGCGGATACATGCTGCGGAGAGATAATAAAATCAAACTGACGGTAGAAGAGATTATCGATAACCCCATTTTCGCTAAACTCAACCGGCTGAGCAGTCACCCCTTCATATTTATCACCAAGACTGATTAGCTGATCAAAAATAATCGTCGGATAAGTATTATCGATGCCAATGACAATTTCATGAGAATGACGCCCGGAATTATGAATTTCATTATCAATAGCAGAAAGTCGTTGGTAAACCGGGAATAGTTTTTGATAAAGTTCCTGCCCGGCTTTATTAAGGCTAATGTTGTTATCTTTACGGGTAAACAGCGTATAACCAATTTGCTCCTCCAGCGCGGCAATACTTTTGCCAAACGGTGAAGCCGTCATATGAATCTTTTCTGCTGCCCGAGCAATATTATTGGTTTGCGCTAATAAAATAAAATTGCGCATCTTTTTCGAAATAAAAATATCCATACCCTCTCCCAAACATCACTGTCCGCTTAACCGTTTCAGTTATTCAATCTTTGATGAAATCGCGAGCAAAGATAGGTAATTGCATCATGGTTTTACAGAAAATTACAGAAAAAGGAGACGATATAAGGTGAAGACATTAGCCCGACAAATGAGTCGGGCTAAATGTATTATTGTGCGGTAGGTGTTTTTGCAGGTTGCTGATCAACGGGTTCTAACTGGAAGACCACATCCACCTGATCATCAAACTGAATAGCGGCCTGCTCGTAAGTTTCCTGAGCAGAAACCGGCGCGGCATCAGCTTTCATCATCCGAACCATCGGGCTGGGCTGATAGTTGGAAACATGGTAGCGCACGCTATACACCGGTCCCAGTTTGCGATTAAAGCCATTTGCCAGCTCCTGCGCCTGATGAATCGCGTTATCTATCGCTGCCTTACGCGCTTTATCTTTATAGGTATCCGGTTGCGCTACGCCTAACGAAACAGAACGAATTTCGTTAAGACCGGCCTTCAGCGCACCATCCAGCAACGAATTCAGTTTGTCTAACTGACGAACTGTTACTTCTACCGTTCTCACTGCCCGATAGCCTTTCAGAATACTTTTGCCATCCTGGTAATCGTAATCTGGCTGGGTACGTAAATTCGCAGAACTGATATCTTTTTTCGCGATCTGATTGAGTTCAAGGAAAGAGATATATTGCGCCACGCGCTCATCCGCTTGTTTCTTGGCGGTAGCAGCATCCTTCGCTGCCACATTAACTTCAATAGCAAGAGTGGCAATGTCTGGCACTGCATCTACGCTTGCCGTTCCTGAAGTGACAATGTGCGGACCATCCGGTAGTTCATTGGCCTGTACTGCCATCCCGCTGAAACCCATCAATGCCGCCAGGGCGATAACTTTGAACTTCACGTTAGTCTCTCCGTGTTAATTTACTTGCCCAAAATTCAAAACCTCTGTAGGCAAGCTTAGCGTCTCTGTTTTTATTTTCCATAAGATAGCGCCTAACTGAACAAGGCTTGTGCATGGGCAATACCATCTCTCGCCAGCTGTAGGGCGATAAACCACATTACGCCACCAACAATAATATTAATAATACGCTGCGCTTTGGCGGTACGCAGACGCGGTGCCAGCCAGGCCGCGAGAAGAGCCAGACCAAAGAACCACAAGAAAGAGGCGCTAATCGTCCCAAGCGCAAACCAGCGTTTTGGTTCGACGTCGAGCTGCCCGCCGAGGCTCCCCAATACCACAAAGGTATCCAGATAAACATGGGGATTCAGCCAGGTCACTGCCAGCATGGTGGCAATAATTTTCCAGCGTCCCTGTTTCATGACTTCAGCACTAACCAGCTCAATATTACTGCTCATCGCCGTTTTAAAAGCGCCAAAGCCATACCACAGCAAGAAGGCAACGCCGCCCCAGGTCACTAAGGCCAATAACCACGGTGACTGCATCAGTAACGCGCTACCGCCAAAAATCCCGGCGCAAATCAGAACCAAATCGCTGATTGCACAAAGTAAGGCAATCATAATGTGGTACTGGCGGCGAATACCCTGATTCATCACAAAAGCATTTTGTGGACCGAGCGGCAGGATCATAGCCGCACCAAGTGCAAGACCTTGAATATAATAAGAAAACACGTTAAACATTCCGAATTAATTATCTGATGCAGAGACTATAGCGCGGGATTGTTATTAGCGGAAATTGATAATATTAATTGGCAATCAGAATAACTAATAAGAGAGAGGCCAGATAGTATTATCTGGCCTCAGTGTTGATTATGCAGCTTTGTCCTCTTTCACCCGCTTAAAATTCACATCCATTTGCGGGTACGGGAAGCTGATACCAGCGGCATCAAATTCGCGTTTAATACGCTCCAGCACATCCCAGTAAACGTTTTGCAGATCGCCGCTGTTGCTCCAGACGCGGACCACGAAATTAATCGAGGATGCACCAAGCTCGTTCAGACGCACGGTCATTTCGCGATCTTTTAAAATGCGATCGTCAGACTGGATAATATCGGTCAGGATCTGCTTCACCTGATCGATATCGGAATCATACGCCACACCAATGATAAATTCGTTACGGCGCGCAGGCTCGCGAGAGAAGTTAATAATATTACCGGCAATAATTTTACCGTTCGGGATAACGATAATTTTACCGTCTGCGGTGCGCATAGTCGTAGAGAAAATCTGCACGCTCTGCACTGTACCGGCAACACCGCCGAGGTCGACATATTCACCGGCACGGAACGGGCGGAACAGTACCAGCAACACGCCAGCGGCCAGGTTAGACAGAGAACCCTGCAACGCCAAACCTACAGCTAAACCTGCGGCACCCAGCACGGCGATAACCGATGCGGTTTGAACGCCCACGCGACCTAACGCTGCGATCAGCGTAAAGGCAATAATCGCATATCGGGCTAATGCAGAGATAAAATCAGCTACGGTGGCATCTATGTTACGGGAGATCATCAGGCGATTCACCGCGTTGGAGATCATCCGCGCGACAATCAAACCGATGATGATAATCGCGAGAGCCGCCACGATGTTTACAGCATAACTCAGCAACAGCGCCTGGTTGTTCACCAACCAGGAACCTGCACCGTGTATGCTATCGACAACATTCAAATCTTCCATTCAATATTCCTTTTTAACTGACTCAAAATGGAGAAATACACTCCGCCGCCTTATGACGGGCGGTCTGACAAGGGTAAACAATAAAGTATAATTTTGCCAAATAGATCACAAAATTCTCATCTGCATCACCTTGCTTTTGGCGAAAAAAAGCCCGCTATGCTGGCCTCCTCAGATTGTTGGCAAGGTGCGCTTTGTTCATGCCGGATGCGGCGTAAACGCTTTATCGGTCCTATGAAAGCATTTAAGTTCACGTAGGCCTGATAAGCGTAGTGCATCAGGCAATTTTTCTTTTGGCGAAAAAAAAGACCCGCAAAGCGGGTCTTGAGATAAGCAAAAAGGAATATCTTACAGAACGTCGATCGCGTTCAGTTCCTTGAATGCTTTTTCCAGACGAGCGATCATCGAAGTCTGACCGGCACGCAGCCATACGCGCGGATCGTAGTATTTCTTGTTCGGCTGATCTTCGCCTTTCGGGTTGCCCAGCTGCCCCTGCAGGTAAGCTTCATTTTCTTTGTAGTAGTTCAGAACACCTTCCCAGGTTGCCCATTGGGTATCGGTATCGATGTTCATTTTCACTACACCGTAGCTTACGGAGTCTTTGATTTCCTGAGCTGTAGAACCGGAACCGCCGTGGAATACGAAGTTCAGGCTGTTGTGCGGCAGGTTGTGTTTCTTAGAAACATATTCCTGAGAATCGCGCAGGATAGTCGGGGTCAGAACCACGTTACCCGGCTTGTAAACGCCGTGTACGTTACCGAAGGAAGCAGCGATGGTGAAACGCGGGCTGATTTTGCTCAGCTCGGTATATGCGTAATCAACGTCTTCCGGCTGGGTGTACAGTGCAGAAGCGTCCATGTGGCTGTTGTCCACGCCGTCTTCTTCACCACCGGTGCAACCCAGTTCGATTTCCAGAGTCATGCCGATTTTGGACATGCGCTCCAGGTATTTAGAGCAGATTTCGATGTTCTCTTGCAGAGATTCTTCAGACAGGTCGATCATGTGAGAAGAGAACAGCGGCTTGCCGGTAGCTGCGAAGTGTTTTTCACCCGCGTCCAGCAGACCGTCGATCCACGGCAGCAGTTTCTTCGCGCAGTGGTCGGTGTGCAGGATAACCGGAACACCATAATGTTCAGCCATCTGGTGAACGTGATGCGCACCAGAGATCGCGCCCAGGATAGCAGCACCCTGCGGAACGTCAGATTTCACGCCTTTACCAGCGATAAAGGAAGCACCACCGTTGGAGAACTGAACGATAACCGGCGCTTTAACTTTAGCAGCGGTTTCCAGTACGGCGTTGATGGAGTCAGTACCGACACAGTTTACTGCTGGCAGTGCGAAGTTGTTTTCTTTTGCTACCTGGAAAACTTTCTGTACGTCATCACCAGTGATTACGCCAGGTTTTACGAAATCAAAAATCTTAGACATGTTTCTTTGTCCTGTATCGTCGGGCTGTAGAAAAAGTGCGTGCTTTAAAAGCGCGCTGAAACAAGGGCAGGTTTCCCTGCCCTGTGATTTTTTTACTTCTTAGCGCGCTCTTCGAGCATCGCTACTGCAGGCAGTACTTTACCTTCCACGAATTCGAGGAATGCGCCGCCGCCAGTGGAGATGTAGGAGATTTTGTCAGCAATACCGAACAGGTCGATTGCTGCCAGAGTGTCGCCGCCACCAGCGATGGAGAACGCTTCGCTGTCTGCGATAGCGTTAGCCACGATTTCAGTACCTTTACGGAAGTTCGGGAATTCGAACACACCAACCGGGCCGTTCCACAGAATGGTTTTCGCATTCTTCAGGATTTCAGCCAGTTCTTGCGCAGAAGCGTCGCCGATATCCAGGATCTGCTCGTCAGCTTTCACGTCGTTAACAGATTTCAGAGTAGCCGGAGCAGTTTCAGAGAACTCAGTTGCTACGCGAACATCAGACGGAACCGGGATGTTGCAGGTGGTCAGCAGACGTTTTGCTTCGTCAACCAGGTCTGCTTCGTACAGAGATTTACCCACATCGTGGCCTTGTGCCGCGATAAAGGTGTTAGCAATACCACCACCAACGATCAGCTGGTCAGCGATTTTAGACAGGGAGTCCAGAACGGTCAGTTTGGTAGAAACTTTAGAACCACCAACGATAGCCACCATCGGACGAGCTGGTTCTTTCAGTGCTTTACCCAGCGCGTCCAGTTCAGCCGCCAGCAGCGGGCCTGCGCACGCAACGTCAGCGAATTTACCGATACCGTGAGTAGAAGCCTGCGCGCGGTGAGCAGTACCGAATGCATCCATTACGAACACGTCGCACAGTGCAGCGTATTTCTTGGACAGAGTTTCGTCGTCTTTCTTCTCGCCTTTGTTGAAGCGAACGTTTTCCAGAACAACCAGTTCACCTTCAGCAACGTCAACGCCGTCGAGGTAATCTTTAACCAGGCGAACCGGGTTAGACAGTTTGTCTTTCAGGTAGTTAACAACCGGCAGCAGAGAGAATTCTTCATTGTACTCGCCTTCGGTAGGACGACCCAGGTGGGAAGTTACCATCACTTTAGCGCCTTGTTTCAGAGCCAGTTCGATGGTCGGCAGAGAAGCACGGATGCGTGCGTCGCTGGTTACTTTCCCGTCTTTTACTGGTACGTTCAGATCCGCACGGATAAATACACGTTTCCCAGCAAGATCCAGATCGGTCATCTTAATTACAGACATGGTGAATCCTCTCGTTGATTCTAAAAGTTTTGCAGACGCTGCTTGCGTCTTACCTGAAAGCAACAGCGGCCATGGCTAACGTCGTGTCGAGCATTCGGTTAGCAAAGCCCCATTCGTTATCGCACCAGACCAACGTTTTGATCAGGTGTGCGCCACTGACCCGGGTTTGGGTGCCATCGACAATGGCACTGTGCGGATCGTGGTTAAAATCTACAGAGACCAACGGTAATTCCGTATAGTCAACTATACCATGAAATGCACCTTGTGCCGCCTTTTGCAGCAACTGGTTGACTTCATTGGCTTTTACAGGTTTCTTCACCGTCACGCTTAAATCAATTGCCGTCACATTTATGGTTGGCACACGTACCGCAATCGCTTCAAAACGATCGTTAAACTGCGGGAAAAAACGCGTGATACCAGCGGCCAGTTTTGTATCGACCGGAATAATCGACTGACTGGCTGCCCGGGTGCGACGCAGGTCAGGATGGTATGCATCAATAACCTGTTGATCGTGCATGGCGGAGTGAATTGTGGTCACAGTGCCGGACTCAATACCGTACGCATCATCTAACAATTTGATGACGGGAATTATGCAATTCGTGGTACAGGAAGCGTTAGAAACGATGCGGTGTTCCGCACGAAGTTGATCCTGATTGACGCCGTAAACAACGGTCGCGTCGAGATCGTTACTGCCAGGATGTGAAAAGAGCACTTTTTTGGCCCCGGCGGCAATATGCGCTTCGCCATGCTCGCGAGTGCCGTATACACCAGTGCAGTCGAGAACCACATCGACGCCAAGTTCACGCCAGGGAAGCGATTGCAGTGAACGTTCATGCAATACGCGGATGGCGTCATCACCAACAAAGAGTTGATCGCGTTCCTGACGTACTTCCCATGCAAAACGGCCATGGCTGGTGTCATATTTCAACAAATGCGCCATGCCCGCAGCATCAGCCAGTTCGTTGATTGCCACCACGGTGATTTCCGCCCGGCGTCCGGATTCATACACAGCACGAACCACATTACGCCCGATGCGACCGAAGCCATTTATCGCTACGCGTACGGTCATAGGTCTCCTGCAAGGCTTTCTCTAAGCAAATTTGCCAGACAGAGTAGTCCAGCAAATCGTTCGGGAAAACCTTACCTGTCGCAAATCGCGACTGATTGGTTAATTGTCGAACATTTAATCGACTGAAACGCTTCAGCTAGGATAAGCGAAACGCGGAATAAAAGGAATGATTGTCCAGTCAAAGAAGACAATTATCTGACTTACGTCACGTTTTTCGCCCTGATTCGCCAGGAATTATTCCACCTCGCAGAATCACGAATAAGCGTAGCAAAATCTTTTCGTTATGCCGTCATAAACCCTGACTTATATCAGAATATGACTGATGCAGCGTCGATATCATCCGCAATACGTCCGAGTTTCGGAGTACTTCAATGATGACATTGCCTCACCCTTATTCTTCAACTGCACGCTTTTACGCGCTGCGCCTGCTTCCCGATCAGGAAGTTTTCTCTCAATTACGCGCCTTCGCACAGCAGCAACAGCTTCACGCTGCGTGGATTGCTGGTTGTACCGGCAGTCTGACTGATGTTGCTTTGCGCTATGCCGGGCAAGAAAACACCACCCTTCTAAGCGGTAAGTTTGAAGTGATCTCACTGAACGGCACGCTGGAACAGACGGGCGAACATCTTCATCTCTGCGTTTCTGACCAACACGGTGCGATGCTTGGCGGTCATATGATGCCCGGCTGTACCGTGCGCACCACGCTTGAACTGGTGATCGGCTGCCTGGAAGAACTGGCATTTAGTCGCCAACCTTGTGCACTTTCTGGTTACGACGAGTTGCATATTTCCCCCGTTAACTAACTATTTTCAGAGAGGTTTTCTTATGGCGCGTCGCCACTTTTCCAGTCAGGCTCTGGTGCTGATCGTTATCTCTATCGCCATCAATATGATCGGCGGGCAACTGGCCAGCATGGTCAAACTACCTATTTTTCTCGACTCCATCGGCACGCTTATTAGCGCGGTACTGCTTGGGCCGGTGGTCGGTATGCTGACCGGCTTGCTGACCAATTTACTTTGGGGATTATTGACCGACCCGATCGCCGCCGCTTTTGCTCCCGTAGCGATGATCATTGGTCTGGTCGCGGGCTGGCTGGCGCGGGTGGGTTGGTTTCGCACCCTACCGAAAGTCGTTGTCAGCGGCGTGATTATTACCCTGGCGGTCACAGTCGTTGCTGTACCGTTACGTACTGCGCTGTTCGGCGGCGTAACCGGTAGTGGAGCCGATTTGTTCGTTGCCTGGATGCACTCTATGGGGCAAAACCTGGTGGAATCGGTGGCGATTACGGTGATAGGCGCGAACCTGGTCGATAAAATTCTCACGGCGGTGATTGTCTGGCTTTTACTGCGACGACTGCCGATTCGCACTACGCGCCATTTTCCAACGATGGCAGCCGTGCGCTAAATGCATCCGTTTACCTCATTAACGCTGTGGGCGCTGGCGGCCTGCACCACGCTAGTCCTGCCCGCGCAGACCATTTTGCCGGTCTATAGCGCGGCGACCTTTCTCTGCCTCATTGCGTTAAAAGCCACGCGGCGACGGGCAAAATATGTCGCCTGGCTGATGTTTTCGCTGGGGGTCGGGCTGTGGCTAGTGCACGGTGGCTGGCTGACAGAATGGATAAGCGGAACGCCGCGCAATCCAGAACGTTGGGCATTTGCTATTACGCTCTGGCTGCGCATTCTGGCTATTGTTTCCACTTCGCAGTTGTGGATGCAGTACGTACCCGTGCAATGTTTTATCCGCGCTTTGTTTGCTTCTCGCCTGCCGCCGGGCGTCGCTTATCTGTTTGCCGGACCGCTGCTGGTCGTTGAGCAGTTAAAACGGCAATTAGCGATTATTCATGAAGCACAGCGTGCGCGTGGCGTGCCGCTGGATGAAGGCTGGTATCAGCGTTTACGTGCGATGCCGGCGTTAATTATTCCGCTAACACACAATGCGCTTAACGATCTGGCGATCCGTGGTGCGGCGCTGGATATGCGGGCATTTCGCTTACATAACCGGCGCACTACGCTATGGGCACCACCTGACAGTAAATTACAAAAAGTGTCTCGTTACACCATGATATTGCTGATACTGGCAGAACCCGGAGTGTGGCTATGGTTACGTTAGAACAGTTTCGCTATTGTCCGACGCACTCAACGCACTCTCCGTTCTGTTATGACTTTCACTATGACAAACCGGGGATGGTCGCCATCTTTGGGGACAACGGCAGCGGCAAAAGCACGCTGGCGCAGCTGATGGCGGGTTGGTATCCGGACTTCCTGCCGGGTGAGATCGCTGGCACGGGAATGCTCCTCGATACGCCTATTGGGCAACTCCCATTAAACGAACAAGCCGCCACTATCCAGCTCGTCCAACAATCACCCTATTTGCAGCTCTCCGGCTGTACCTTCAGCGTGGAAGAGGAAATTGCGTTTGGACCAGAAAATCTGTGTCTGGAAGAAGCCGAGGTTATGGCGCGCATTGACGCCGCCCTGACCCTGACCGAGTGCCAGCCGTTGCGCCATCGTCATCCAGCAACGCTCTCCGGCGGAGAGGCCCAACGCGTGGTCATCGCCTGCGCTATCGCCATGCAACCAAAACTATTAATTCTTGATGAAGCCTTTAGCCGACTGACGTCGCAAGCCAGCGAAATGCTGTTGCAGCGTTTACAACACTGGGCGCTGGAATGTGATTCGCTGATTATTCTTTTTGAACGTCATCGCACACCTTTCCTGAACTATTGCCAGCAAGCGTGGCAACTGCAAAACGGAGTGCTCCGGTCATTATGTTAACGTTAAATCAGGTAACTTATCGCTGGCCAGGTGCGGCAACGGATTGTCTTTGCGACATTTCTCTGCAACTCAAACAAGGTGAATGGCTGGCGCTGACCGGCGACAACGGCGCGGGAAAATCGACACTATTACGCATCATGGCGGGTCTTCTTCCCCCATCTTCCGGTACAGTAATATTGCAACAACAGGCATTACATACGCTTAAGAACCGCCAACGCGCGGCAAAGATTGGCGTGCTGTTTCAGGAAGTGGAAAACCAGCTGTTTCATAGCACCGTCGCTGAAGAGGTCGCGTTTGGCCTGAAATTACAAAAATACTCACCCGCAGACATCGCGAAACGCACCGAATACGCCCTGCAATGTTGTCAGTTAGCAGACGTTGCCAGCGCGCATCCATTGGATCTGCATAGCGCACAGCGAAGGATGGTCGCCGTCGCCAGTCTGGAAGCTCTCGCCCCGCCGCTGTTATTACTTGACGAACCGAGCCGGGATTTTGATGCCCAATGGCTGGCGGTATTTGAAAGCTGGCTGGAAAAGTGCCGCCAGCGTGGTGCAAGCGTGGTGGCAATCAGCCATGACGCCGCGTTTACCCGGCGTCATTTTTCTCGCGTTGTGAGACTGGAAGGCGGTGTAGTGAGAGACGTCAATCCGCCAGACGATATTCACCGCTAGCCGTCATCATTAAGGTCAAATTTGCCGGCAGACTCTGTTCCAGCACCCGGCGAACATTTGGGCCGTCGGTACGTTCATAAAAGGCTTCAGCGTCTGCCAGCGATAACCCTCCCGCCAGCTTGCGCCCCACCAGCCGTTCCCGTAACGCAGCTGCGGGCGCGTTGATAAAGATCGAGAAATCACAAAATTGCGCAAGCGTGCGCCACTTCTCGTCATCCAACAACAGCCAGTTTCCTTCTACGATAATGATCGGTGCAGTAACGTGTAACGCATCTTCTACGGGATCATGCTTTTGTCGATCGTACTGCGGCCACGTACAATCCCCTTCCACTGCCCGGCGCAGATTTTCCGCCAGTTTCGCCACGTCAAACGTCTGCGGTGCGCCTTTATAAGGGCGAAGCTGATGCTCATCCAGCCAGCCATTGTAATGGTGAAAACCATCCATCGGGAGCGTCTGAATAGCGGGTAATTCGGGATCTTGTTGTGCAAGATATTCCCAGAAGGTCGTTAGCGTAGATTTGCCCGTCCCCGGTGGAGCGCAAAGAAATACCACCGTGCGCCGCTGCGGATTTACCGCCTGCAAGGCGGCCAACATGCGCAGCAATGGTTTATGCACGTGTTTTATCTCTTCATCATGGTACTGCGCTTGCACGTTCAGCCCATTCACCGTTAATTCAATTTTCACGGCGTTAATTCCTTTAAGGTTGTCGTTACTGCCAGCGTCAGCGCCGTTTTGACCATCCCGGTAAAACGCCCCTCTGACCAGACGGCGAAATCGGCGAACTTCATCGCCTTTAACGCATCATAGAGAGTCGCATTGCGGGTTATACTATTGACGTTGCTGATAAAATCCCAGGTTATGTCATCGGCAAATCCTGGGGGGGCATCCTGTTCGTTCAGGTAATGCCAGAACTGAGAAAAATGCGTGATATCGGCGTACAACCATTTATCCATTTTCCCCAGCGCATAAATTAAACGCAGCGCAACATCAATATCGTCAAGCGGGCCGCTTTGGGCGAGTAACGGCTTCACTGCATATTCCACGATCTCTTCATCGTTATCGATAAACAGCGACGGCAGAAACTGGCGTATTCCCTTGAGCAAAATGGTATGCGCAGTTTTCATAAATGAAAATAAATTGTCCTGTGCGTCCAGTTGCTCAAGCACATCATCTTCTGTCAGCGTCGCCATTCGTCTTCCGATAGATCACCATCAATGCAGGGAATCTATTATATTACACGTTTGGTCCGCGCCGCCGATCAGTAATGTCTGCGTCCGCACCCCATTCGCCGTCTGTTGTATACCGTTCACCAGCTCTCCGCCCGTGACGCCCGTGGCACTAAAGAGGATATCTTTTCCCCTCACCAGTTCGTCGAGTGAGTACACTCGGTTAACGTCAACCCCCATTTCCTTACACCGCTTGCGCTCCTGCTCTGCAATTTGCCGATTTTCGGTGTAGTCACCTTTGGCCTGACAAAAATCAATCAGCTCGGCCTGCATATCCCCGCCCAATGCTTTAACAGCGCAGGCAGAAATAACGCCCTCTGGCGCACCGCCGATGGTGTACATCACGTCGTAAGGATTATCCTGCCAGCAGGTCAGCACGCTGGCGGCGACATCGCCATCCGGCAGAGCAAAAACCTTCACGCCAAGCTGCGTCGCTTCCTCAATCGCGGCACTCAGGCGCGGTTTATCAAGCGTAACCATACGTAACCTATCCAGTGGTTTACCTAACGCTTTCGCCACGTTGCGCAAGTTTTCTGTAAGGGGTAAAGACAGATCGATTGCCCCGGCAGCCAGTCGATTAACGACCAGTTTTTTCATATACATATCGGGCGCGTGTAGCAAGCTGTTTCGTGGGGCGAAGGCCATGACCGCCAGCGCATTGCTCTGCCCCATCGCTACCATCCGGGTGCCTTCAATCGGGTCAACCGCGATATCGACTTCTGGCCCATCGCCTTTGCCCACATCTTCGCCAATCCACAGCATCGGCGCGTGGTCAATTTCTCCCTCGCCGATAACCACTCGCCCACGAAAAGCGACGTCGTTTAATGCCTGGCGCATCGCGGTGACCGCCAGGCCATCAATTTTATTTTTGTCGCCACATCCGGTTTGCGGCCAGGCAGCCAACGCTGCCTGCTCCGTAACGCGAAATAATGGCCACGCCAGGGACATCATTGCGCGGCCTCCCCGATATCAACGCCAAATTGCGCCAGCAGATATTTCTCGGCCTGCTCATTCCAGATACCGTGCGTTTCCTCAACCAGCCGCGCCAGCTCTTTAAACAGCGGATCTGTTTTGCCTTTTTCGGCAAAATCGCTAATGGCGGTGAGCGGCATGGTGACGCCGTTGTAGATGAGTTTTTTACCGCCGGGGATATCCGGCAAATTGAGCACGGTTTCTGGCACCGCATCCAGCCCACCGATATGGGTAACCATAAACGACGGCTGCAACTGCCCCGTGGCGCTAAGGGCTATCGCCTCTTTCATATCGTCCGTTGAACCGCCGGATGTACCGACGACGTGGGTACTGTTGTAATGGACGTTGTAGAAATTAAATGGCACTTTGAAGTTTTTATCCGTCGGGCCGGCAAAGAAGTTCAGGCAGCCATCTTCCGCCAGTAATTCATCAGCCATCTCGACGACTGAAGGCACCGCTGCATAGACAAACACGTCATCGAACCCGGCATCTCCTGTCAGCGTCCGTAGCGTCTGGACTGGATCGCTCATCCCTTTGGTATTCACATACACCAGTTCAATGCCCTTGCTTGCAGCCAGTTCCACCGGCAACAACTTCTGCACCTGCGCCAGGCGTTTTTCGTCGATATCGACCACCACTACCCGCGACGGTTGTACGCCGCCGTTAATGGCGTAATCTATAGCGCCAATTCCCATCGGGCCAGCACACGCCAGCAGCGCAATATTGCCACCAGGTTTGACGCCCATGCGATGCTCATAAACATATTGCGTGGTGTGATAATTGGCATGATAAGCGCCAATAATGCAGCACATCGGCTCCGCCAGCGACGCCGCTGCAAAATAAGAACCGTGATACGGTAATACACAGCCCAGGTTAATGGCGATTTCGGGAATAATCATATAGGTGGCATTACCGCCGAAATATTCGTAGCTGTATCCGGCTGAATATCCAGTGGGTAATCCCATTGCCGGTTGCAGTACAAAACGTTGGCCTTTTTTATATTTGTCGGTGAGATTTTTACCCACTTCGACAATAACCCCGGCACATTCATGCCCGGTAATTACCGGATGATTTTCTAAATCGTCAGGCACCCGTTTATGTTCGCTACCGAGTAACGCCGCTTTCCAGGTCGATAAACAAACGCTGTCAGAAATTACACTCACCAACAGTTCATTATCGGTAATTTCTGGCAGTTCAAATTCGCGCAGACGGACATCCCGCTTGCCATAAATAGCAGCAACTTTGGTTTTCATTTTTACCTCTGTAATCAGTGTTTATGTTCGGCGGTTAATTGATTAAATAAAGTGTCGAGCTTTGGATCACCAATATAGTTATTAATCAATATCAGCGGTTTATCCGTCACACGTTTCACGCGTCCTTCCAGACTGGCGTGTGTGACCACAATATCGGCATCCGCAGGCACGTTTTCTATCGCGTAATGTTTTACTTCTATTGCCAGCCCCGCTTTTTCCAGGCGCTTACGGAAGGTGGTTGCGCCCATCGCGCTGGAGCCCATCCCCGCATCGCAAACAAAGGCAATGCGTTTCACACGGCTTAACGAAAATGCGCCTTCCTGCTTCATTGCTTTAACCGCATTGGCTGACTCGGTGAACTCATCTTCACTCTCAGTCTCCACCGTTTTTTCCATCTTCAGAATCAGAGAAGTGATGACAAAGGAGACCAGGGTGCCGACCGTAACACCGGCAATTGTCGCAAGGAACGAGCCTTTCGGCGTCAGTGCCAGGTACGCAAAGATAGACCCCGGACTTGGGCCTGCAACCAAACCGCCATCCAGTAAGTTAAACATCCAGGTGCCAGACATGCCGCCCGCAATCATGGCGATAATGGTCAGTGGCTTCATCAGCACATACGGGAAATACAGTTCGTGGATGCCGCCAAGAAAGTGAATAATCATCGCACCTGGCGCAGAACGTTTACTCATTCCTTTACCAAACAGACTAAACGCCAGCAGCAACCCCAACCCAGGCCCCGGATTCGACGCCACCATAAAGAAGATGGATTTGCCGTTAACCGAAGCCTGTTGCATACCCAACGGGTAATAAACACCCTGATCGATCGCGTTATTGAGGAAAAGCACTTTCGCAGGTTCATTGATAACAGACAGCAGAGGCAGATAGCCCGCATGTACCAGCGCCTCAATACACTCTTTGACGAAAGTATTGGCTATTAACACCGCTGGACCGATAACTTCAAAACCTAACAGGCAGAGAGCCATGCCGGCGATACCTAATGAGAAGTGATTGATAACCATCTCAAAACCAGCGGGGATGCGTTTTTCCAGTGCCTTATCGACATATTTAATCATCAGGCCGCCAAGCGGTCCCATAATCATCGAACCCAGGAACATGGGGATCTCAGCACCAACAATTACGCCAATCGTCCCTATGCCCCCCATCACCGCACCGCGTTTACCGCCGACCAGGTGACCACCGGTAGAACCAATCATCACCGGTAATAAATAGGTAATCATTGGGCCGACAATTTTGGCGAAATGTTCATTCGGCAGCCAGCCGGTAGGAATAAATAATGCAGTAATAAAACCCCAGGCAATAAAAGCTCCGATATTGGGAATGACCATAGCGGTCAAAAAGCCCCCAAAAGCCTGAACCTTTGCACGAGCAGACTTGTTTTCCATAATATTATCCTGTAGAGGAGAAAGTTATTATTCGCGGCTGATAATGTCCGCTAATTGTTTTTCTGATGATGCTGTTAAGAGTTGTTCAAGTATTTCTTCTTCGCACAGTAATTCACTTAACGCCTGAATAGCGCCAATGTGCGAATCGGCATCGGCAGCAGAAAGTCCGATGAGTAATTTAATCGGTTCGTCATTCCCGGAAAAATAAACACCTTGTTTAAGTAACGTCAAAGACATCCCGGTTTTGAGCGCCCCACATTCCGGTCGCGCATGAGGCATTGCCACGCCTGGTGCGAGAATATAATAAGGGCCATTGCTAATGGTGGAATCTTTAATAGCCTGAATGTAATTCTCGCTGATATAGTCTTTTGTTAATAATGATGCCATCGAAAAATCAATAGCCTCCTGCCAGTCTTTAGCTGCATGTATCACTGAGATTGATGATTCTGGAAAATAATCAATAAGCCGCATAAATTATCCCTATTTTTAGAGTACCGACTGTCGGTGAAAATAAAATACGCGCGCAAAAAATTGAAAGCAATTGGGCTAAAAAGGCGAAACACCAGAAGAGGGAAAACAAACAAGCCATAAATAACAACAGGTTGCGATTAGTAATTATAAAGTCAACTTTCTGTTTGTGAGTTGAATTGCAAATAAGACAAATTTATGATTATTGTGTTTGTGATCATGCTCACCATTTATAGCTTGAAAGTACGAAAACAGATAAAATTAAATCTTACAGCCCCTTCTTTATAGATTCTTAATATTCGGGGTTGAATGTTATCCTCACATCAGAGGGGGCATATTCCTTGCTTTGCTCAATTTCTGACGCTTATGAGAAGTCGATTGAAGATCGAATGAAAGCGGAAGTCGCCATTGCCACACGTAAGCAAAATCTGGAAACGGAGAAAATCCAGGCGCAAATTGCCGTAACTCAGGCTCAGGCTCAGGCTCAGGCTCAGGCTCAGGCAGAAGCAGACAGCAGCTAAAGCGGAGACTATTGCGTAAGAGGTGCGGCTAAAGCCGAAGCTATCCGCCTGCACGGTGAGGCTCTACGGGACAATCCGGGTCTTGTTGCCCTTACCACTGCTGAGCGTTGGGACGGCAAATTACCCGATACCATGCTCCCCGGCAGTACTGTTCCGTTTATCTCAACCAAGTAAAAAGAGCCGCGTTTGCGGCTCTTGAAACTGATGGCAAGGGCTAAACTGCCTGATGCGCTACGCTTATCAGGCCTACACAGTCCGTGCAATATATTGAATTTGCATGATTTCGTAGGCCGGATAAGGCGTTCACGCCGCATCCGGCATGAACAACGCGCACTTTGCCAACAATATGAAGGGCCGCTTTCGCGGCCCTTCTCACAAAGCATCTTACCGATTACAGCAACGCTTTTGCTTTCGCAACAACGTTTTCAACGGTGAAGCCGAACTCTTCAAACAGTTGCTCTGCCGGTGCAGACTCACCGAAGGTGGTCATGCCGACGATAGCACCGTTCAGGCCAACATACTTGTACCAGTAGTCAGCAATGCCCGCTTCCACAGCTACGCGTGCAGTAACCGCTTTCGGCAGTACGGATTCACGGTAAGCCGCATCCTGCTTGTCGAATGCGTCGGTAGACGGCATGGAAACCACGCGCGCTTTCACGCCTTCAGCAGTCAGTTTTTCGTAGGCAGCGACAGCCAGCTCAACTTCAGAACCGGTAGCGATGAAGATCAGTTCCGGCTGACCGGCACAGTCTTTCAGCACATAACCACCGCGCGCGATGTTTGCCAGCTGCTCTTCAGTACGTTCCTGCTGCGCCAGGTTCTGACGGGAGAGGATCAGCGCGGTCGGGCCGTCCTGACGCTCAACGCCGTATTTCCACGCTACAGCGGATTCAACCTGGTCACACGGACGCCATGTAGACATGTTCGGGGTCACGCGCAGAGAAGCCACCTGCTCAACCGGCTGGTGAGTCGGGCCATCTTCGCCCAGACCGATGGAGTCGTGAGTGTAAACCATCACCTGACGCTGTTTCATCAGCGCAGCCATACGTACCGCATTACGTGCGTATTCTACGAACATCAGGAAGGTGGAGGTGTACGGCAGGAAGCCACCATGCAGAGAGATACCGTTAGCAATCGCGGTCATACCGAACTCGCGAACACCGTAGTGGATGTAGTTACCGGCAGCATCTTCGTTGATTGCTTTAGAACCAGACCACAGTGTCAGGTTAGACGGAGCCAGGTCAGCGGAGCCGCCGAGGAATTCCGGCAACAGCGGACCGAACGCTTCGATGGCATTCTGAGACGCTTTACGGCTGGCGATTTTCGCCGGGTTAGCCTGCAGTTTAGCGATAAACTCTTTCGCTTTGGCGTCGAAGTCAGACGGCATTTCGCCTTTCATACGGCGGGTAAATTCAGCCGCTTCCTGCGGATAAGCTTTCGCGTAAGCAGCGAATTTCTCGTTCCATGCGGATTCTTTCGCCTGGCCTGCTTCTTTCGCATCCCACTGAGCATAGATTTCAGACGGGATTTCGAACGGCGCGTATTTCCAGCCCAGCTGTTCGCGGGTCAACGCGATTTCAGCGTCGCCCAGCGGCGCACCGTGGGAGTCGTGAGTACCGGCTTTGTTCGGGGAACCGAAACCGATGATGGTTTTGCACATCAGCAGGGACGGTTTGTCAGTCACTGCGCGCGCTTCTTCAACTGCGCGTTTGATGGATGCCGCGTCATGACCGTCGATGTCGCGAATAACGTGCCAGCCGTAAGCTTCGAAACGCATTGCGGTGTCGTCGGTGAACCAGCCTTCAACGTGACCATCAATAGAAATACCGTTGTCATCGTAGAATGCAATCAGTTTACCCAGCTTCAGCGTACCCGCCAGAGAGCAAACTTCGTGGGAGATGCCTTCCATCATGCAGCCGTCGCCCATGAAGGCGTAGGTGTAGTGGTCGACAATGTCGTGGCCCGGACGGTTAAACTGCGCCGCCAGCGTTTTTTCTGCAATCGCCATACCGACTGCGTTGGCAATACCCTGACCCAGCGGACCGGTGGTGGTTTCCACACCAGCGGTATAACCTACTTCCGGGTGGCCCGGAGTTTTAGAGTGCAGCTGACGGAAGTTTTTCAGTTCTTCCATCGGCAGATCGTAACCGGTGAGGTGCAGCAGGCTGTAGATCAGCATGGAGCCGTGGCCGTTGGACAGCACGAAGCGGTCACGGTCAGCCCAGGACGGATTCTGCGGGTTGTGTTTCAGGAAATCACGCCACAGGACTTCGGCAATGTCAGCCATACCCATAGGGGCACCCGGGTGACCGGATTTGGCTTTCTGTACTGCGTCCATGCTCAGCGCACGAATAGCATTGGCAAGCTCTTTACGTGAGGACATTTTGACTCCAGATCGGATGATGAAGGGCACGCCCTTAACGACTTGATGACAGCGCGTTTTGGGCTACGCCGGAAAATTTGCCAACAATTTACCGCAAGCCGCGCGTCATGTACATGGAACATCCTTTTGCCGCTTCAGAAATCTCTGGATCATGCTCGCATGTTGCGCAATCTGCTCGCCCGTCCGCTGCGCTTTTCCTTATACTGAGACTGAGCGTCGATTCACCTGCAAACGGCGCATTTTTAGAATAATCCTGACCTTGTGCGGAAGAGAAAACATGAAAATTCGCGCCTTATTGGTAGCAATGAGCGTGGCAACGGTACTGACCGGTTGCCAGAATATGGACTCCAGTGGACTGCTCTCATCAGGAGCGGAAGCTTTTCAGGCTTACAGTTTGAGTGATGCGCAGGTGAAAACCCTGAGCGATCAGGCATGTCAGGAGATGGACAGCAAGGCGACGATTGCGCCAGCCAATAGCGAATACGCTAAACGTCTGACAACTATTGCCAATGCGTTAGGCAACAATATCAACGGTCAGCCGGTTAATTACAAAGTGTATATGGCGAAGGATGTGAACGCCTTTGCAATGGCTAACGGCTGTATCCGCGTCTATAGCGGGCTGATGGATATGATGACGGATAACGAAGTCGAAGCGGTGATCGGTCACGAAATGGGGCACGTGGCGTTAGGCCATGTGAAGAAAGGGATGCAGGTGGCACTGGGCACTAACGCGGTGCGTGTCGCAGCAGCATCTGCGGGCGGGATTGTCGGCAGTTTATCGCAATCACAACTTGGCGATCTGGGCGAAAAGCTAGTCAATTCGCAATTCTCCCAACGTCAGGAAGCAGAAGCGGATGATTATTCCTACGATTTGTTGCGCCAACGCGGCATCAGCCCGGCAGGTCTCGCCACCAGCTTTGAAAAACTGGCGAAACTGGAAGAAGGCCGCCAAAGCTCAATGTTTGACGACCATCCGGCATCCGCCGAACGCGCCCAGCATATTCGCGATCGTATGAGCGCGGATGGGGTTAAGTAAGGTTCGGGGGTGCCTAACGTAGGTCAGATAAGGCGTTCACGCCGCATCCGACATGAATGGCACATGCGTTACACCGTGCGCATTGCCGGATGCGATGCTGACGCATCTTATCCGGCCTACGGGTGATGAGCGTAAGCAGGATAAGGTGCTTACTCGCCCTTTTTCGCCGCCTGAATATAGAGCATCTCCAGCGCCAGCGTTGCCGCAGCCAGCGCGGTGATTTCCGACTGATCGTATGCCGGAGCCACTTCCACAACGTCCATCCCAACAATGTTGAGATCTTTCAGGCCGCGTACCAGTTTAATGGCGCGATCGGAGGTCAAGCCGCCAATCACTGGCGTACCGGTTCCCGGCGCAAATGCAGGGTCCAGGCAGTCGATATCAAAAGTCAGATAAACCGGCATATCACCCACAATCTGTTTCACCTGGGCGATAACATCATCCACGCTGCGATCGTTCACCTGGCAGGCGTCCAGCACGGTAAAGCCGTTGTCTTTATCAAACTCGGTACGAATACCAATTTGCACGGAATGATTCGGGTCAATCAGACCTTCTTTCGGCGCGGTATAGAACATCGTGCCGTGGTCAAATTCACAACCGTTAGCGTAGGTATCGGTGTGGGCGTCAAAGTGTACCAGCGCCATTTTGCCGAAATGTTTCGCATGAGCGCGCAGCAGCGGCAGCGTGACAAAGTGGTCACCACCGAAGGAGAGCATACGTTTACCGGCAGCCAGCAGCTTCTCGGCGTGTGCCTGCAGTTTTTCGCTCATCTCACGGGCATCGCCGAAGGCATATACCAGATCGCCGCAGTCCACCACGTTCAGACGCTCGCGCATGTCGAAATTCCACGGGAAGCGGTTGTGTTCCCAGGCCAGGTTAGTCGAAACCTGGCGAATCGCCGCCGGGCCGTGACGACCACCGGCACGGCCAGAGGTGGCCATGTCGAACGGCACGCCGGTGATCACCCAGTCGGCATCGCTGTCATACGGCTGGAAGTTCATCGGCAGGCGTAAAAAACCAAAGGCGTTGGAAACCAGTGAGTTATCGTATTGATGCCCTAAGGTGCTCATGGATGGACTCCTCTTACAAAGTCGATATAAAAAAACCCTTCCGCGTCGTTAGGCCCGACGAGGAAGGGTTGGATTTGCGAAACACAAGTTTGCGCTAATTATCGCCTTAAATGGGCGAGGCATCAAGCGAGGTTGCTATTTACGACACGGTGGCGGCGCATAGCCATTGTTGTCAGCCGGAAAGGCTTGTCCAGAGCACGGCGGCAGCGCGCTTTTCGCCGAGCCTTGCAATTCAAAGGCGGCAAAGCCGATCACCCCGGTATTACGCACATCGCCTTGCGCCGAATTGGCGGCGTAGGAATCTGCAACATTGGCGAACTGAAAAGCCGCTTCGGTATGTTTATCTTTGCGGAATCCTTTAATCGCTAACGAATCACCAGCGTTCACAATATAGCCATTGTTATTCAACGAACCTTGTTTACCATTCAGAACATCCAGGCCATCAACCGTAGCAACGATCTCGTAGTTAGTGTTCCGGCTGTAGTTACGGACATATAATTGATAATTCATCCCCACTCTGGCATGAACAATATATCGCGGTTCATTATTTGATGAATCATAAACTCGCGTAATAGGTAGAGAATTAAAATTCGCATCACGAATAGCATATTCCAGTTCGTTAATACGAATGCTATAAACACGGTCGTAGCCGGAAGGAATATTTGTCGAATAATTAATAACGATCATCTCTGCCGGATCGCGCCAGGCGCGTTCAGCAGATACGCCCTGAACCGTTGAGTGCACATCCCCACCCCAGGCGGTGCCGACATTGCCCGATGCACTGCTATTATACTGCGCATTACTGGAACAACCGGCCAGCAGCACGATTAATGCCACCAACGCGCTACGTACTTTCCATTTTTTCATAACCGTTCCCTCTGCATTTAATTAATGCAGCGATTGTAGGGAGATTATTTAATAAGAAAAGCAGCTAAATTATTTTTAAGAATATATAAAAAGAAAGCGGACCGATTTACGTAAATAAATCGACCCGCCAGCAGAATAATCTTAATTATTCATCTTCAAGATAGGTATAACCGTACAAACCTGCCTCGAACTCTTCAAGGAACTGTTGTTGCAGTTCAGCATCAAGATCGGTTTTCTTCACTTGATCACGGAACTGAGTTAACAGCGTTTTCGGATCGAGCTGTACATATTGCAGCATGTCCGCCACGGTATCGCCTTCGTCAGACAGTTCCACTTCTACACTACCGTCAGGGAAGACGAACACGTCAACCGCTTCGGTATCACCGAACAGGTTGTGCATGTTGCCGAGGATCTCCTGATAGGCACCGACCATAAAGAAACCGAGCATCGGCGGATTCTCTGGATCGTACTCCGGCATGGGCATTGTCGTGGCAATACCATCACCATCGATATAGTGGTCGATAGCACCGTCAGAGTCACAGGTAATATCCAGCAGCACAGCGCGGCGTTCCGGCACTTGATCCAGCCCTTCCAGCGGCAGAACCGGGAACAACTGGTCGATCCCCCAGGCATCCGGCATTGACTGGAACAGCGAGAAGTTGACGTACATTTTGTCCGCCATACGTTCCTGCAGCTCGTCGATAATCGGACGATGAGCGCGATTTTGCGGATCCAGCTGCTTCTGCACTTCATGGCACATGCTCAGATAGAGCTGTTCAGCCCATGCACGTTCTTGCAGATTGTAAGTGCCCGAAGAGTATCCGATATGAATATCGTGCAGATCCATCTGGCTGTCATGCAGCCACTCACGCAGAGAACGGCGAGTCCCCGGTTCGTGCATTTCCTGCCAGGTTTCCCACATGCTTTGCAGTGCGCGCGGCGCATCTTCTGCGGGCGCGGTCGGCACCGTGTATTCATTACGTTCCACGCCGATGATATTAGACACCAGCACGGTGTGATGCGCAGTCACCGCACGACCCGATTCGGTGATCACCGTCGGATGCGGCAGGCCGTTTTCTTCACAAGCATCGCCAATCGCCCAAATGATATTGTTGGCGTATTCATTGAGGCCATAGTTCACCGAACAATCGGACTGCGAACGGGTGCCTTCATAATCCACGCCCAGGCCGCCGCCGACGTCAAAGCACTGAATATTGACGCCCAGCTTGTGCAACTCAACGTAGAAACGCGCGGATTCCCGAACGCCGGTGGCGATATCGCGAATATTCGCCATCTGCGAACCAAGGTGGAAGTGCAGCAGTTGCAGGCTGTCGAGACGTCCGGCTTCACGCAGCGTTTCAACCAGTTGCAGTACCTGGGTTGCAGCCAGACCGAACTTCGATTTTTCCCCGCCAGAAGACTGCCATTTGCCAGAACCTTGTGAGGCCAGACGCGCACGCACACCCAGACGCGGAACAACGTTCAGGCGTTCAGCTTCATCCAGCACAATGGCGATTTCCGACATCTTCTCAATAACCAGATAGACCTTATGGCCCATCTTCTCGCCAATTAGCGCCAGGCGGATATATTCGCGGTCTTTATAACCGTTACAGACGATGACGCTACGGGTCATGCCCGCATGAGCCAGCACCGCCATCAACTCGGCTTTGGAACCTGCTTCCAGTCCCAGCGGTTCACCAGAATGAATCAGAGACTCAATCACGCGGCGATGCTGGTTAACTTTAATCGGATAAACGAGGAAGTAGTCACCGTTATAACCGTAGGATTCCCGCGCACGTTTAAACGCAGCATTAATGGAACGCAAACGGTGCTGGAGGATCTGCGGGAAGCAGAACAGTGCTGGCAGGCGCTGCCCCTGCGCTTCGCGGGTTTTCACCAACTGCGCGAGATCGACGCGAGCTTCCGGGACGTCCGGATCCGGGCACACGCTGATGTGACCCAGCTCGTTAACGTCATAGTAGTTATTGCCCCACCAGGCAATATTGTAAGTACGCAGCATCTTGCTGGCTTCCTGGGAGCTCATTGCAACCTCCTGCATGGAGCGTAGTACACCGTGTTCGCCCGCTGACGAAGGCAAACTCATAGAAATGTCGTCAGACATAGCGAACCTCAAATTATTTTATTAAGTGTAAAACAGTTAACCACTATCGCAGCCTGAAACTGCGATAACAACCCATAAGCACACGGATTTTCCAGCAGCGTATGCTGACGCTCCGACTGCGCAACCGGTTTCTTTTTCATAACATTATTAAACACATAACCGAACGTAAGTGTGACAGTTCGGCGAAACCACGAGAAAACTCTTGTTTTTTACAAGAGCGCCCTTGTTCAGTCTTCAGTAACTGTTACCAGCTCTTGAATCCTGAGAAGCGCCGAGATGGGTATAACATCGGCAGGTATGCAATGCAGAGATGCAGAATGCGGGGAACGAATCTACACCAGAACGGTGCGACAGATTAAGCAGCAGACAACGATTCATTATTTCGTATCACCTCCACGGCCGCCTGCGAAGACGAACCAACAAGCTAAAACACTGATTTCAACCCGGCTGGAAGTGGCAACACGAAAGAAACGTCGTGTGCTTTTTATTTAAGCCGCGCGCCGCGTTTTATACCCCACAATGGCAGAAAATTGCAAAAGATAAATGCGCAGAATGCCAGCATTGTCAGGAAAAATTTCCAGCTACGTTTTTAGCAGAATGAGACACGATTCAAAAAAAAGTGGAAATTGGGTGAAGAAGTGACCTAAAATAGCCGTCCAGATGTTAATCCATCCATACTGATTAACACTCAGACTGCCAGTGTTTTTAATCTGCAGAGTCGTGGTAGGATCCGCTACCACAGAAAATCCACACAACAGTTTGAGCTAACTAAATTCTCTTTTGGTGATATTAAATATGGCAAAACACCTTTTTACGTCCGAGTCCGTCTCTGAAGGGCATCCTGACAAAATTGCTGACCAAATCTCTGATGCTGTTTTAGATGCGATCCTCGAACAGGATCCGAAAGCACGCGTTGCTTGCGAAACCTACGTAAAAACCGGCATGGTCTTAGTTGGCGGTGAAATCACCACCAGCGCCTGGGTAGACATCGAAGAGATCACCCGTAACACCGTTCGCGAAATTGGCTATGTGCATTCCGACATGGGCTTTGACGCTAACTCCTGTGCGGTTCTGAGCGCCATCGGCAAACAGTCTCCTGACATCAACCAGGGCGTTGACCGTGCCGATCCGCTGGAACAGGGCGCGGGTGACCAGGGTCTGATGTTTGGTTACGCAACCAATGAAACCGACGTGCTGATGCCAGCACCAATCACCTATGCACACCGTCTGGTACAGCGTCAGGCTGAAGTGCGTAAAAACGGCACTCTGCCGTGGCTGCGCCCGGACGCGAAAAGCCAGGTTACTTTCCAGTATGACGACGGCAAAATCGTCGGCATCGATGCTGTAGTGCTTTCCACCCAGCATTCTGAAGAGATCGACCAGAAATCCCTGCAAGAAGCGGTGATGGAAGAGATCATCAAGCCGATTCTGCCCGCTGAATGGCTGACTTCCGCAACCAAATTCTTCATCAACCCGACCGGACGTTTTGTTATCGGCGGCCCGATGGGTGACTGCGGTCTGACTGGTCGCAAAATCATCGTCGATACTTACGGCGGCATGGCACGTCACGGTGGCGGCGCATTCTCTGGTAAAGATCCATCAAAAGTGGACCGCTCCGCAGCCTACGCAGCACGTTATGTAGCGAAAAACATCGTTGCTGCAGGTCTGGCCGACCGTTGTGAAATTCAGGTTTCCTACGCGATCGGCGTGGCAGAACCGACCTCCATCATGGTCGAAACTTTCGGTACTGAGAAAGTACCTTCTGAACAGCTGACCTTGCTGGTACGTGAGTTCTTCGACCTGCGCCCATACGGTCTGATTCAGATGCTGGATCTGCTGCATCCAATCTACAAAGAAACCGCAGCATACGGTCACTTTGGTCGCGAACATTTCCCATGGGAAAAAACCGACAAAGCGCAACTGCTGCGCGATGCAGCCGGTCTGAAATAATCTTTTATCCCTGCTTTCAAAGGCCAGCCTCGTGCTGGCCTTTTTCTTTTCTAAAAAAATGCCCGATGCACTACGCTTATCAGTCCTACAAACTCCAAACGTAGTTATTCACGCCGCATCCGGCAAAAAGCCGCCCACACGATAGCAACTTTCCGTTGCTGAACACATTTACCCGCAAATATCACCATTACTGAAACCGATTACACCAACCACGAAGAGCAAATATTCACAGTATTTTCATCCTGTGGTTCATTTTTCATAACTGTTACATTTCTTTTCAGCAAAGTCTTAATTGCAGATAACTATGTTTAATCTATGATGATATAAATCAATTGTTTTCATGCACTTAAATTATAACCACTATAAATGCCAGTGTAAGCGATTACACTGATGTGATTTGCCTCACATCTTTTTACGTCGTACTCACCTATCTTAATTCACAATAAAAAATAACATATTGGAGGGCATCATGCCTGACGCTAAAAAACAGGGGCGGTCAAACAAGGCAATGACGTTTTTCGTCTGCTTCCTTGCCGCTCTGGCAGGATTACTCTTTGGCCTGGATATCGGTGTAATTGCTGGCGCACTGCCGTTTATTGCAGATGAATTCCAGATTACCTCGCACACGCAAGAATGGGTCGTAAGCTCCATGATGTTTGGTGCGGCAGTCGGTGCGGTAGGCAGTGGCTGGCTCTCTTTTAAACTCGGGCGCAAAAAGAGCCTGATGATCGGCGCAATCCTGTTTGTTGCCGGTTCGCTGTTTTCTGCGGCTGCGCCGAACGTTGAAGTATTGATTCTTTCCCGCGTTCTGCTGGGGCTGGCGGTGGGTGTTGCCTCTTATACCGCGCCGCTTTACCTCTCTGAAATTGCACCGGAAAAAATTCGCGGCAGTATGATCTCGATGTATCAGCTGATGATTACCATCGGCATCCTCGGTGCTTATCTTTCTGATACCGCCTTCAGCTACACCGGCGCATGGCGCTGGATGCTGGGTGTGATTATCATCCCGGCAATTCTGCTGCTGATTGGTGTCTTCTTCCTGCCAGACAGCCCACGCTGGTTTGCCGCCAAACGTCGCTTTGTTGATGCCGAACGCGTGCTGCTGCGCCTGCGCGACACCAGCGCAGAAGCGAAACGCGAACTGGATGAAATCCGTGAAAGTTTGCAGGTTAAACAGAGTGGTTGGGCGCTGTTTAAAGAGAACAGCAACTTCCGTCGCGCGGTGTTCCTTGGCGTACTGTTGCAGGTGATGCAGCAATTCACCGGGATGAACGTCATCATGTATTACGCGCCGAAAATATTCGAACTGGCAGGTTATACCAACACCACCGAGCAAATGTGGGGGACGGTGATCGTCGGCCTGACCAACGTACTCGCCACCTTTATCGCTATCGGCCTTGTTGACCGCTGGGGACGTAAACCAACGCTGACGCTGGGTTTCCTCGTCATGGCTGCGGGCATGGGCGTACTCGGCACAATGATGCATATCGGTATTCACTCACCGTCGGCGCAGTATTTCGCTATCGCCATGTTGCTGATGTTTATTGTCGGTTTTGCGATGAGCGCCGGTCCGCTGATTTGGGTACTGTGCTCCGAAATTCAGCCGTTGAAAGGCCGCGATTTTGGCATCACCTGCTCCACCGCCACCAACTGGATTGCCAACATGATCGTCGGCGCAACGTTCCTGACCATGCTCAACACGCTAGGCAACGCCAACACCTTCTGGGTGTATGCGGCTCTGAACGTGCTGTTTATCCTGCTGACGCTGTGGCTGGTGCCGGAAACCAAACACGTTTCGCTGGAACATATTGAACGTAATCTGATGAAAGGTCGTAAACTGCGCGAAATCGGCGCTCACGATTAATCTCCTCAGGCTTCCTCCCGTCGCGGAGGAAGCCGCCTCTTGCAGTCATCTTTTCTTCGCTTTATCCTCAGCCGCTATGAAAACTTCCCGTCTCCCTATCGCCATCCAACAGGCCGTTATGCGTCGCCTGCGGGAAAAACTCGCCCAGGCCAACCTGAAGCTGGGGCGTAATTACCCGGAGCCAAAAATTTCGTACACCCAGCGTGGTACATCCGCCGGAACGGCATGGCTGGACAGCTATGAAATTCGCCTCAATCCGGTTTTGCTGATGGAAAACAGCGAGGCTTTTATAGAAGAAGTCGTACCGCACGAGCTGGCGCATTTACTGGTCTGGAAACACTTCGGTCGCGTGGCGCCGCATGGAAAAGAGTGGAAGTGGATGATGGAAAACGTGCTGGGCGTTCCCGCCCGCCGCACGCATCAGTTTGAGCTACAATCCGTGCGCCGCAACACCTTCCCTTACCGCTGTAAATGCCAGGAGCATCAGCTTACCGTACGCCGCCATAATCGCGTGGTGCGTGGAGAGGCCGTCTATCGCTGCGTTCACTGCGGTGAACAACTGGTTGCCCAATAACCAGTAGAACTATCAGGAATTTTACTGATCTGGCTGATTGCATACCAAAACAACTTTCGCTACGTTGCTCGCTCGTTTTAACACGGAGTAAGTGATGTACCGTAATTTGTCTGTGGCTGCGGTGGTACTGAGCGCAGCATTATCCGGCACGGCGTTAGCCGAAGGCATCAATAGTTTTTCCCAGGCGAAAACAGCAGCGGTAAAAGTCTACGCTGATGTGCCGGGAACATTTTACTGCGGATGTAAAATCAACTGGCAGGGTAAAAAAGGCGTCGTGGATCTGGAGTCGTGCGGATACCAGGTGCGCAAAAATGAAAATCGCGCCAGCCGCGTAGAGTGGGAACATGTGGTTCCTGCCTGGCAGTTCGGTCACCAGCGTCAATGCTGGCAAGACGGTGGACGTAAAAACTGCGCCAAAGATCCGGTTTATCGCAAAATGGAAAGCGATATGCATAACCTTCAGCCCGCAATAGGCGAAGTGAACGGCGATCGCGGCAATTTTATGTATAGTCAGTGGAACGGCGGCGAAGGGCAGTACGGGCAGTGCGCCATGAAGGTGGATTTCAAAGAAAAAGTGGCTGAACCGCCAGCTCATGCCCGTGGTTCCATTGCGCGGATTTACTTCTACATGCGCGACCAGTACAACCTGACACTCTCACGCCAACAAACGCAGTTGTTTAACGCCTGGAACAAAATGTATCCGGTCACCGACTGGGAGTGTGAGCGTGACGAACGTATTGCGAAGATGCAAGGCAATCATAACCCGTATGTGCAACGCGCTTGCCAGGCGCGAAAGAGCTAACCTACACTAGCGGGATTCTTTTTGTTAACCCCTACCCCACGCGGACAACCGCGTGGGGAGACGACGCGGATTTTTAACCATGCGTATCCCCCGCATTTATCATCCAGAACCACTTATCAGCAACTCTCACATTGCGCTTTGCGAAGATGCAGCCAACCATATCGGACGTGTGCTGCGTATGGGACCTGGACAGGCGTTGCAATTATTTGACGGCAGCAACCAAGTCTTTGACGCAGAAATTACCAGCGCCAGCAAAAAAAGTGTCGAAGTAAAAGTGCTGGAAGGTCAGCTCGACGATCGTGAATCCCCGTTGCATATTCATCTCGGTCAGGTGATGTCGCGCGGTGAAAAAATGGAATTTACTATCCAGAAATCGATCGAACTTGGAGTAAGCCTCATTACGCCACTTTTTTCTGAACGCTGCGGCGTTAAACTGGATAGCGAACGTCTGAACAAGAAGCTCCAGCAGTGGCAGAAAATTGCAATTGCCGCCTGCGAGCAGTGTGGTCGTAATCGGGTGCCGGAAATCCGTCCGGCGATGGATCTGGAAGCCTGGTGTGCAGAGCAGGATGAAGGGCTGAAACTGAATCTTCACCCGCGCGCCAGTAACAGTATCAACACGTTGCCGTTGCCGGTCGAACGCGTCCGCCTGCTGATTGGCCCGGAAGGCGGTTTGTCGGCAGATGAAATTGCCATGACTGCCCGCTATCAATTTACTGATATCCTGTTGGGACCTCGCGTTTTGCGTACAGAGACAACTGCGCTCACCGCCATAACTGCGCTACAAGTACGTTTTGGCGATCTGGGCTAACGGAGAAGAATAATGATCAAGCTCGGCATCGTGATGGACCCCATCGCAAGCATCAACATCAAGAAAGATTCCAGCTTCGCTATGTTGCTGGAAGCACAACGTCGTGGTTACGAACTTCACTATATGGAGATGGCCGATCTCTATTTGATTAACGGTGAAGCCCGTGCTCATACGCGTACTCTGAGCGTTGAACAAAACTACGATAAATGGTACGAGTTTACGGGAGAGCAGGATCTGCCACTGGCCGATCTCGACGTGATCCTGATGCGTAAAGATCCGCCGTTTGATACCGAGTTTATCTACGCCACTTACATTCTGGAACGTGCCGAAGAGAAAGGTACGCTGATCGTTAACAAGCCGCAGAGCTTGCGCGACTGTAACGAAAAACTGTTTACCGCCTGGTTCTCTGACTTAACACCGGAAACGCTGGTCACGCGCAATAAAGCACAGTTGAAAGCGTTCTGGGAAAAACATACCGACATCATCCTTAAGCCGCTGGACGGTATGGGCGGTGCGTCTATTTTCCGGGTGAAAGAGGGCGATCCGAACCTCGGCGTAATAGCCGAAACCCTGACTGAACACGGCACGCGCTACTGCATGGCGCAGAATTATCTGCCTGCCATTAAAGATGGCGACAAGCGCGTGCTGGTCGTCGATGGCGAGCCAGTGCCGTACTGTCTGGCACGTATTCCACAAGGTGGCGAAACCCGTGGCAATCTGGCTGCCGGTGGTCGTGGCGAACCTCGTCCGCTAACTGAAAGTGACTGGAAAATCGCACGCCAGGTCGGGCCGACGCTGAAAGAAAAAGGGCTTATCTTTGTTGGCCTGGATATTATCGGCGACCGTCTGACTGAAATTAACGTCACCAGCCCAACCTGTATTCGTGAGATTGAAGCAGAGTTTCCGGTCTCGATCACCGGAATGTTAATGGATGCCATCGAAGCACGTTTACAGCAGCAATAACCCCGCTTAACGAGAGGGAACTCGTTGAGACTCTGAGTGACAGCGCCCTTCTTTCCACGCATACTGGGCGCTGTTGCTTTTTTGAACCAGGAAACAGAACCTCTGACAATGAATTTACAGCATCACTTTCTTATTGCCATGCCTGCTCTCCAGGATCCGATTTTTCGTCGTTCCGTGGTCTACATTTGCGAACATAATACCAATGGCGCAATGGGGATCATCGTCAACAAGCCACTGGAAAATCTCAAAATTGAAGGGATTCTGGAAAAGCTGAAGATCACGCCGGAGCCGCGTGATGAATCAATCCGTCTGGACAAACCGGTTATGCTTGGCGGCCCGCTGGCTGAAGATCGCGGGTTTATTTTGCATACTCCACCATCAAATTTTGCTTCCAGTATTCGCATTTCAGACAACACGGTGATGACCACCTCCCGTGATGTACTTGAAACGCTCGGCACCGATAAACAACCGTCTGACGTATTGGTGGCGCTGGGTTACGCCTCCTGGGATAAAGGCCAGCTGGAACAAGAGATTCTCGACAACGCCTGGCTAACCGCCCCGGCAGATCTGAATATTCTGTTCAAAACGCCGATTGCCGACCGCTGGCGCGATGCGGCAAGACTGATTGGTGTTGATATTCTCACTATGCCTGGTGTGGCGGGGCACGCCTGATGAGCGGAACCTTACTCGCCTTCGATTTCGGCACTAAAAGCATTGGCGTGGCGGTAGGTCAACGTATTACCGGCACCGCTCGCCCTTTGCCTGCAATTAAAGCGCAGGACGGTACGCCGGACTGGAACCTTATTGAACGTTTACTGAAAGAGTGGCAGCCGGACGAAATCATCGTCGGTTTGCCGCTGAATATGGACGGCACCGAACAGCCATTAACCGCCAGGGCGCGTAAATTCGCCAACCGTATTCATGGTCGTTTCGGTGTTGAAGTAAAGCTACATGACGAGCGTCTTAGCACCGTAGAAGCGCGTTCCGGGCTTTTTGAACAAGGTGGTTACCGGGCGCTCAACAAAGGTAAAGTCGACTCTGCCTCTGCGGTTATCATTCTCGAAAGTTATTTCGAGCAGGGTTATTAAGGCGATTTATAAGCCTGGCGAATTGTCATTACCGTCATCTTGCCGGATGCGGCGTAAACGCCTTATCCAGCCTACATGTGGCAACGTCTGTATGCCTGATAAGCGTAGCGCATCAGGCATATTTACGATGCGAATCAGACACTACAACGTCACAGGCGCCCTTCCCCCACCCGCTGCTGATAACTCTGCTGAAAAGTTAACATCCCCACCTGCTGCCCGGTTTGAATAACATGTGGCAACTGGTGGGTTTTCCCTTCGCGAATCAAATTCCCCACCGCTGGCGTGTTAATCAATAATTCAAACAGCGCCACGCGCCCTTCCTGCTTATCCACTTCCAGCTTTTGTGACAACACCGCCCGTAAACTCCCCGCCAGTTGATTACGCACGGGATCTTTTTCCTGCGCCGGAAATGAATCCACCAGCCGCTCAACGGCCTGCGCCGCACCGCGCGTATGTAAGGTCGCCAGCACCAGATGTCCGGTTTCTGCCGCCGTCAGCGCCAGACGTATTGTCTCGCTGTCACGCAGCTCTCCGAGCAATATCACATCGGGATCTTCCCGCAATGCGGCACGCAATCCCGATGCGAACGTCATACAGTGCAAACCGATTTCTCGTTGCTGGATCAAACATCGCTGGCTGGCATAGAGATATTCAACAGGATCTTCCAGCGTCAGAATATGTGCATCGGCATGTTGATTAAGATAGCCAACCATCGCCGCCAGCGTGGTAGATTTGCCACTCCCCGTCGCCCCCGTCACCAGAATCAGGCCATTCTCGCTCTTGAGTAATTCCGGCAATACCGGTGGCGCACCAAGCTGTTCGAGCTGCG
Source organism: Escherichia sp. MOD1-EC5495 (assembly GCF_002965965.1). Classification (NCBI taxonomy): domain Bacteria; kingdom Pseudomonadati; phylum Pseudomonadota; class Gammaproteobacteria; order Enterobacterales; family Enterobacteriaceae; genus Escherichia; species Escherichia sp. MOD1-EC5495. The sequence goes on along the minus strand of NZ_PTRI01000013.1, from coordinate 30,030 downwards.
GGCAGTGCGAAGGTAACAACCGTAATGCCAGAGAAATACCTTGCCGTTGCGCGAACGCACTGCCGCGCAATCGCTGGTTTTCTGCCAGCGATACGGCAAAATCGAGCTGACCATTTTCAAGCAATATCGCCCTCTGCTCGTCATCCAGCCACTCCCGCAGTAGCCCTTCGACGTCCGGCGCGTCAAACGGTGCAGCTTCCATTCTGCCGCGAATGCGCCATCGTGCGGGCCAGGCGCTGCACAGGTGTAGATCCGAGACGTTATGCTTTACACTAAGGGCCACAATTTCTTCCATATTCATACTAAGATCCTCGGAAAATGAACGATATTGCGCATAACCTGGCACAGGTCCGGGACAAAATCTCAGCGGCTGCAACGCGTTGCGGCCGTTCTCCAGAAGAAATTACGCTGCTTGCAGTCAGTAAAACAAAACCTGCGAGCGCCATCGCAGAAGCCATCGACGCCGGGCAGCGTCAATTTGGTGAAAACTACGTTCAGGAAGGGGTAGATAAAATTCGCCACTTTCAGGAACTGGGCGTAACAGGATTAGAATGGCATTTTATTGGTCCGCTACAGTCCAACAAAAGTCGCCTGGTGGCAGAGCATTTCGACTGGTGTCATACCATCGACCGTTTACGTATCGCTACCCGCCTGAACGACCAGCGACCGACAGAACTTCCACCTCTTAACGTACTGATTCAAATTAATATTAGTGATGAAAACAGTAAGTCCGGGATTCAACTGGCAGAACTGGACGAACTGGCGGCTGCGGTCGCTGAACTACCGCGTCTACGCCTGCGCGGGCTGATGGCTATCCCGGCGCCTGAGTCAGAATATGTAAGGCAGTTTGAAGTTGCACGCCAAATGGCTGTAGCATTTGCCGGACTGAAAACGCGCTACCCGCATGTCGATACGCTCTCTCTGGGGATGTCGGACGATATGGAAGCCGCCATTGCGGCAGGTAGCACAATGGTTCGCATCGGCACAGCCATCTTTGGTGCGCGTGATTACTCTAAAAAATAAGGAATTAAAGGAACGCCATGAATACGTTGACTTTCCTGCTTTCAACGGTCATTGAGCTGTATACCATGGTGCTGTTATTACGCATCTGGATGCAGTGGGCTCATTGTGATTTTTACAACCCTTTCTCACAGTTTGTGGTGAAAGTGACACAGCCAATTATCGGGCCACTGCGCCGCGTTATTCCGGCAATGGGGCCAATTGACAGCGCCTCGCTGCTGGTTGCCTATATTCTCAGTTTCATCAAAGCCATTGTGCTGTTTAAAGTGGTGACCTTCCTGCCAATCATCTGGATTGCCGGTTTATTAATTCTGCTGAAAACCATTGGCCTGCTGATTTTCTGGGTACTGCTGGTGATGGCGATTATGAGCTGGGTAAGCCAGGGTCGTAGCCCGATTGAATACGTGCTGATTCAGCTTGCCGATCCGCTGCTGCGCCCGATTCGCCGCCTGCTGCCGGCAATGGGTGGGATTGATTTCTCGCCGATGATCCTCGTTCTGCTGCTGTATGTCATCAATATGGGTGTCGCAGAAGTATTGCAGGCGACCGGAAACATGCTGCTACCGGGGCTGTGGATGGCGTTATGAGTGCCGTAACAGTTAACGATGACGGCCTGGTTTTGCGGCTCTATATTCAGCCGAAAGCCAGCCGTGATTCTATTGTCGGTTTACATGGCGACGAGGTAAAAGTCGCCATTACCGCGCCGCCGGTTGACGGTCAGGCCAACAGCTATCTGGTGAAGTTTCTCGGCAAGCAATTCCGGGTAGCCAAAAGCCAGGTGGTGATTGAAAAAGGCGAACTTGGTCGCCACAAACAAATTAAAATCATTAATCCGCAACAAATCCCGCCAGAAATCGCGGCGTTAATTAATTAGGTATCCTATGCAAAAAGTTGTCCTCGCAACCGGCAATGCCGGTAAAGTGCGTGAGCTGGCGTCGCTGCTTAGCGACTTCGGTCTTGATATTGTGGCTCAGACGGAACTTGGCGTTGATTCCGCTGAAGAAACCGGCCTGACCTTTATCGAAAACGCGATTCTGAAAGCGCGCCACGCGGCAAAAGCGACCGGTTTACCAGCGATTGCCGACGACTCCGGTCTGGCGGTAGATGTACTTGGCGGCGCGCCAGGGATTTACTCCGCGCGTTATTCCGGTGAAGACGCAACCGATCAAAAGAATCTGCAAAAACTGCTGGAAACACTGAAAGACGTACCGGACGACCAACGTCAGGCTCGCTTCCACTGTGTGCTGGTGTATCTGCGTCACGCGGAAGATCCCACTCCGCTGGTGTGCCACGGCAGCTGGCCGGGCGTGATTACCCGTGAACCAGCCGGTACTGGTGGCTTTGGTTATGATCCGATTTTCTTTGTGCCTTCCGAAGGTAAAACCGCTGCCGAACTGACCCGCGAAGAAAAGAGCGCAATTTCCCATCGTGGTCAGGCATTGAAACTGCTGCTGGACGCTTTACGTAATGGTTAAATTACCGCCGCTGAGTCTCTACATTCACATCCCGTGGTGCGTGCAGAAATGCCCGTACTGCGATTTCAATTCTCACGCGTTGAAAGGGGAAGTGCCGCACGACGATTATGTTCAGCATCTGCTTAGCGATCTGGACAACGATGTCGCTTACGCACAGAACCGTGAAGTAAAGACAATCTTTATTGGCGGTGGTACGCCGAGCCTGCTTTCCGGCCCGGCGATACAAACGCTGCTGGACGGCGTGCGTGCGCGTTTGCCGCTGGCAGTGGATGCAGAAATTACTATGGAAGCGAACCCTGGTACGGTAGAAGCCGATCGCTTTGTCGATTACCAGCGTGCCGGCGTGAACCGCATTTCCATTGGTGTACAGAGCTTTAGCGAAGAAAAGCTGAAACGGCTGGGACGTATTCATGGCCCGCAAGAAGCGAAGCGTGCTGCAAAACTGGCAAGCGAGCTGGGGCTGCGTAGCTTTAACCTTGATTTAATGCATGGGCTGCCGGATCAATCGCTGGAAGAGGCGCTTGGCGATCTGCGCCAGGCTATTGAACTGAATCCGCCGCATCTTTCCTGGTATCAACTGACCATCGAACCTAATACGCTGTTTGGTTCACGCCCGCCGGTACTGCCGGACGACGACGCGCTGTGGGATATTTTCGAACAGGGGCATCAGTTGTTAACCGCAGCGGGTTATCAGCAATATGAAACTTCCGCTTACGCCAAACCCGGTTATCAGTGCCAGCACAATCTCAACTACTGGCGATTTGGTGACTACATCGGTATTGGCTGCGGCGCGCACGGCAAAGTGACCTTCCCTGATGGTCGTATTCTGCGCACCACGAAAACGCGACACCCGCGCGGCTTTATGCAGGGAAGGTATCTGGAAAGCCAGCGCGATGTGGAAGCCGCAGACAAGCCCTTTGAGTTCTTTATGAATCGCTTCCGTTTGCTGGAAGTCGCACCGCGCGTGGAGTTTAGCCAGTACACAGGTCTTTCTGAAGAGGTGATACGTCCACAGTTAGACGAGGCTATCGCTCAGGGTTATCTTACTGAGTGTGCGGATTACTGGCAGATAACGAAACATGGGAAGTTGTTTTTAAATTCGCTGCTGGAGCTTTTTCTGGCGGAGTAAACTTGTAGCCGGATGCGGCGTGAACGCAGCATCCGGCTACAGGTCATACGTCATCGCAATAATTACTTAATCACCCCATTACGTCGTAATTGTTCGGTATCTTTTTTCCAGCGATCGCTCGCCTGATTGATATCGTCAATCTTCATTAATATCGCGACTTTTTTACTGTTTATTTCTGAAACCTTCATCGTTAACGGATATTGCCCTTTCTCGAGCGTTATCCAGTCATCCTGCAATTTACGGCTAAGTTTTTGTGATTGCAGAAAGGTCTGTCGCCGCTGTTCGTTGATATCGAAATCCCGTTTCTGCTGAATCGGCACTTCATAACACTCTTCGCTTTGTTTATGACATGCCGCAATCGCCGGTTGATAAACCTCTTTGTCATATTTAACCGCGAACGCCTCGCTATCATTCTGTTTATTAAACTCATCCCGTTGCTGGTGTATTTTTTTGAAGGCGTCTTCGCGGGTCATTTGCTTGCCGTTTGCATCTTTTCCCCAATATGCATCCGCTGCTTTCTGCGCCGCCGCCATTTGCTTATCAAGCTCTTTCACTTCCTTTTCCAGCGCAGGAATCGAGTTCTTCTGGGTATTCAACACTGACTCAAGCTGACTAAAGCGATAATTGAAATCTTCGCTATTCACGATCAGATATTTATTATTCGTTTTGATATCGTCGACCACCCGCCCACGATCGCTGGCTGCTGCCTGAAAAGAGTAAAAGTTCACCGTCCAGCCAGACGCAGGTGTTCCTTTACTGGTTAACATCGCCGAAAATTTTACCGGTTTATCTTTCGTCCAGGTCTGTTCCAGTAGTTGGTAGTCTGCCAGTTGACCAACCCAGGTATAGAGATCATCACTGGAAGAAACATCGCCTTCCGCTGACCAGGTGGCCTGATTACCTTTTGCATCAAGGTTTTTTAAGCTGATGGCATCAAGCTTGAGTATGCCGTGATACTGCTTGTTGAATTGATCTTTTAAGACATTTTCAGTTGGCGGTTCGCCATCGGCCCAGCCATTACCAGACATCAACACAAACAGCGCCGTGCCTACAATCCATTGCTTTTTCACCAGAAAACCCTCGCGAGGAATAATTTATTCCAGTGATTATCATCATGATAATAACAATTGGCAATGGACGTGAGTCTGAAGTGAAAAAGCCCCGGCACGATACCGGGGCGAGGCGATTAGTACTGATTGAAAATCTGCTGGATCTGCTGTGGATCTTTAGTTTGCGTCAGTGCCAGTTGCAGCAGAACGCGCGCTTTTTGCGGGTTCAGCGTGCCAGAAGCGACGAAACCGTATTTTGCATCATCCACTTCGGCATCCTGAGTGGTTGCGCCTGTCGGTACGCGGGAAGAACGTACTACCGCAGTGCCGTTTTTCGCAGCGGTCGCCAGGGTGTCGAACACGGTTTTATACAGATTGCCGTTACCCACACCGGCGCTAACGATACCGTCGTAGCCTGCATCTACCAGTGCTTTTGCCGGAAGATCGGATGCGTTGGCGTAGTTATAAACGATGCCGACTTTCGGCAGTTCATTTAGCTTAGAGACATCGAACGGCGTGTCGCTGGTGTGCTTACGTGCCGGGGTACGCTGGTAGTCAATCTTACCGTTGTGAATGTAACCCAACGGACCGTAGTTAACAGACTTGAAGGTCGCTACGTCGGTGGTATTAGTTTTGGTGACGTCACGACCATCAAGCACGGTGTCGTTCATCACCACCAGCACACCACGGTTGGCGGAGGCTTTATCGGCTGCGGTCACTACCGCGTTATACAGATTGAATGGACCGTCTGCGCTCATGGAAGTGGATGGGCGCATTGCACCTACCATCACCACTGGCTTGTCACATTTCACCGTCAGGTCGAGGAAGTAAGCGGTTTCTTCCATCGTGTCAGTACCGTGGGTAATAACGAAGCCATCAGTTTTATCGCAGTCGGTGTTAATTTTTTTCGCCAGCGTCAGCCAGACATTGTCATTCATGTCCTGGGAGCCGATATTAACTACCTGCTCGCCTTTAACGTTCGCAATGTCCTTCAGTTGCGGCACCGCATTGACCAGATTTTCTACGCCAACTTTACCCGCTGTGTAGTTAGATTTGGTTGCGGAGTCACCACCGCCGGCAATCGTCCCGCCGGTCGCTAGAATGGTGATATTCGGTAATGCTAATGCTGCACCACTAAAACCCATAACCAGTGCGGCAAGTGCCGTCTTTTTGAAAAACTCCATTTCATTCCTCCAGTTACGTGAACGCTACGTATTATCCCTTAGCTTTGTATGGGAAATTTGACGTTAAACAATTTACAACGTGAATGAATTTTGGAGATCTATAAAGTTAGAGGCAGGTAACAAAACGAAGAATTAAACGGCATAAAAAAGTATTATGCCGTCTTAGAATAGAGGATTATTTCAAATTCCCGACCAGGGCTTTGCGGCTGTCTTCCAGTGTCACGACACGGCTACAGACATCTTTGCCAAACTGCTGGAAATCTTTTTCCTGCTTTTTCCACTCGGTTTGGATTGAGGATTGCAGCCCCCCCAGGCTTCCCAGCACGTTCTGTAATGGGTTACCGCCGCTTTTCAGCACCGCTTTCGCGCCCATTTCATTAATGCTGTCCTGCAAAATACCGCCCATTGCCTGATTCACTAACTGCTGGCCTTCGGCGCGAACCTGATCGATAGCTTTATAGTGGAACGTCAGGCCATCGCTGCGCGTTTCGATAATGCGGTTCATCTGCTCTTTTAATTGCGCATCCAGTTTGGTCAGACGGCTGCGCATTTTGCTGCTTTCGCCCATCTCCTGAACGATAATTTTATCCAGCGCGACGCGAGCTTTCTCGACGCGACTTTTCGCGCCTTCATCAATCCACGGTAACGTACTGCGCAATTCTGCCTGATAATCCTTCGCCTGCTCGCGTTGGGCAGCGTTCAGAGAATATTGTTTGCCGTTGTACATCACGTTGCCGTCTGGCGTGATCACCAGATTGCCGTTTTCGCCCTTCACCTGCACGGTTTGCGGGCTGACAATCACATCGTCACGCGGCGTGACGCTGCACTGGTAGTCGGCGTGAGCGGTCATTGCCGTCACTGAAAGTGCTGCCGCCAGCAGCATTTTGCGCATCATAATCTTCCCTCAAGAACAAATCAGGCCAGCATTTGCTGGCCCAGATTGATAACAAAGTGCGCGTTGTCCATGCCGGATGCGGCGTAAACGCCTTATCCGGCCTACTCGATCGTGCATCTTTGTAGACCTGATAAACGTAGCGCATCAGGCAGTTTTGCATTTGTCATCGCCCGTATGTTTTCTTAGTCCCACCAAACGTCGAAAAGTTCGCTGGTGCGTACCTCATCCAGTTTGCGCTCTTCCAACCACTTACGCACAATCGCTTGATGTTCTTCGGTGCATTTGCCGATTTCCTGCATACAGATCAGACCTTCCCAGGCCAGATAGCCGCTGCCGTCAAAGGCCAGTTTGTTCGGTTCGATAACCTCGTTAATAAAGTCATCAACGGTTTTATCAATTTGTTCTTCCGATGTACCTTCCGGGAATCGCCATGCCACCGAAAATCCTAATTCCTGGAATTCGTCGATGTGCATTTTTTTACGCAGACGACGGCTACGGTTCTTTGCCATTATTTCACCCTCTCGAACATTAAGTCCCATACTCCGTGACCAAGACGATGACCACGTTGTTCAAATTTCGTCACCGGACGTGATGCCGGACGCGGTACGTAATCGTTGCTCTCTGACAGGTTTTTATAACCGTCAATGGAAGACATCACTTCAAGCATATGTTCCGCATAAGGTTCCCAGTCGGTCGCCATATGGAATACGCCCCCCAGTTTCAGTTTGCTTTTTACCAGCTCAGCAAACGGCACCTGAACGATACGGCGTTTATTATGGCGCGCTTTGTGCCACGGGTCAGGGAAAAAGAGCTGAACCATGCTCAATGAATTGTCAGGAATCATTTTATGCAGCACTTCGACTGCGTCATGGCACATCACACGCAGGTTATCTAACCCTTCTTCATGCGCAGAAGCCAGACAAGCGCCAACGCCCGGCGAATGCACTTCAATGCCGAGGAAGTCCTGCTCCGGGCGCTCTTTAGCCATTGCTACCAGCGAAGCGCCCATGCCGAAACCAATCTCAAGCGTCACTGGCGCTTCACGGCCAAAAAGCGCAGGGAAATCCAGCATATCTTCGCTGAACTCAACGCCCATCACCGGCCAGTAGTTTTCCAGCGCATGTTCCTGGCCTTTGGTCAGTCGCCCCTGGCGGCGCACAAAACTACGGATACGGCGCAGTGGGCGGCCGTTTTCATCAAATTCCGGTGAGATGACGTCGTTTTTCATAAAGATTTAGTCGCTTGTGAAAGTGTTCTGAAAACGGGCATTATCCAAAGTTAGTTGCCGGATGCAAGCATGATAAGGCCGTGGCTGCGGAAAGTTCCGGTTTACACCCTGCCGTCGCTGTGCTGCAATCTTGCCCCCAACTACAGTGAATTCGGTGACCATGCAAGCGTCGCAATTTTCAGCCCAGGTTCTGGACTGGTACGATAAATACGGGCGAAAAACTCTGCCCTGGCAAATTGACAAGACGCCCTACAAAGTATGGCTCTCAGAAGTGATGTTGCAACAAACTCAGGTTGCGACCGTTATCCCCTATTTTGAACGCTTTATGGCGCGTTTCCCGACAGTGACCGATCTCGCCAATGCGCCGCTGGACGAAGTTCTCCACTTGTGGACCGGGCTTGGCTATTACGCCCGCGCGCGCAACCTGCATAAAGCGGCACAACAAGTGGCGACCTTACACGGTGGTAAATTCCCGGAAACCTTCGAAGAAGTCGCGGCGTTACCGGGCGTCGGGCGTTCCACCGCAGGCGCGATTCTCTCGCTTTCTCTGGGTAAGCACTTTCCGATTCTCGACGGTAACGTCAAACGCGTGCTGGCTCGCTGCTATGCTGTAAGCGGCTGGCCAGGGAAAAAAGAGGTCGAAAATAAACTGTGGAGTTTAAGCGAGCAGGTTACGCCCGCCGTCGGCGTGGAGCGGTTTAATCAGGCGATGATGGATTTAGGCGCGATGATTTGTACGCGCTCGAAACCGAAGTGTTCGCTCTGCCCGCTACAAAACGGTTGTATTGCCGCCGCCAATAACAGCTGGTCGCTTTATCCGGGCAAAAAACCAAAACAGACACTGCCGGAACGCACAGGTTACTTTCTGCTGTTACAGCACGAAGATGAAGTGTTTCTGGCGCAGCGTCCGCCAAGCGGATTGTGGGGTGGCTTATACTGTTTCCCGCAGTTTGCCGATGAAGAAAGTTTGCGAGAATGGCTGGCGCAACGGCAGATTGCTGCCGATAACCTGGCGCAACTCACCGCGTTTCGGCATACCTTCAGCCATTTCCATTTAGATATTGTGCCTATGTGGCTTCCCGTGTCGTCATTCACCGGTTGCATGGATGAAGGCAATGCGCTCTGGTATAACTTAGCGCAACCGCCGTCAGTTGGTCTGGCGGCTCCCGTGGAGCGTTTGTTACAGCAGTTACGCACTGGCGCGCCGGTTTAGCGCGTGAGTCGATAAAGAGGATGATTTATGAGCAGAACGATTTTTTGTACTTTCCTGCAACGTGAAGCAGAAGGTCAGGATTTTCAGCTGTACCCCGGCGAACTGGGAAAACGCATCTATAACGAGATCTCCAAAGAAGCCTGGGCGCAGTGGCAGCACAAACAAACCATGCTGATTAATGAAAAGAAACTCAACATGATGAATGCCGAGCACCGCAAGCTGCTGGAGCAGGAGATGGTCAACTTCCTGTTCGAGGGTAAAGAGGTGCATATCGAGGGCTATACGCCGGAAGATAAAAAATAAAAACAGTGCCGGAGCACGCCTCCGGCAACTTGCATAAAAACAAACACAACACGCACCCGGAATGATGAAAAAATATCTCGCGCTGGCTTTGATTGCGCCGTTGCTCATCTCCTGTTCGACGACCAAAAAAGGCGATACCTATAACGAAGCCTGGGTCAAAGATACCAACGGTTTTGATATTCTGATGGGGCAATTTGCCCACAATATTGAGAACATCTGGGGATTCAAAGAGGTGGTGATCGCCGGTCCTAAGGACTACGTGAAATACACCGATCAATATCAGACCCGCAGTCACATCAACTTCGATGACGGTACGATTACTATCGAAACCATCGCCGGGACAGAACCTGCCGCGCATTTGCGCCGGGCAATTATCAAAACGTTGCTGATGGGTGACGATCCGAGTTCGGTCGATCTCTATTCCGACGTTGATGATATTACAATTTCGAAAGAACCTTTCCTTTACGGTCAGGTGGTGGACAACACCGGGCAGCCGATTCGCTGGGAAGGTCGCGCGAGCAACTTCGCGGATTATCTGCTGAAAAACCGTCTGAAGAGCCGCAGCAACGGGTTGCGTATCATCTACAGCGTCACCATTAACATGGTGCCGAACCACCTTGATAAACGTGCGCATAAATATCTCGGCATGGTCCGCCAGGCGTCACGGAAATATGGCGTCGATGAGTCGCTGATTCTGGCGATTATGCAGACCGAATCCTCCTTCAACCCATATGCGGTCAGCCGTTCCGACGCGCTGGGATTAATGCAGGTGGTACAACACACCGCCGGGAAAGATGTATTCCGCTCGCAGGGGAAATCCGGCACGCCGAGCCGAAGTTTCTTGTTTGATCCTGCCAGCAATATTGATACCGGCACCGCATATCTGGCGATGCTGAATAATGTTTATCTTGGCGGCATTGATAACCCAACGTCGCGGCGTTATGCCGTCATCACCGCCTATAACGGCGGCGCAGGCAGCGTATTACGCGTCTTCTCAAATGATAAAATTAAGGCTGCCAACATCATTAATACTATGACGCCGGGCGATGTTTATCAGACACTGACCACACGTCATCCGTCTGCGGAATCTCGCCGCTATCTCTATAAAGTGAACATGGCGCAAAAATCTTACCGTCGCCGATAATTGCACTTATCGCCCCTTGACGATGTCTTGGGGCAAAAGTGTTATCTACATCACAATTATGTTTTGCAAAACGATATTATTTGCAATTATTTGCCACGGGTAACAAAAAAACAGTCAGTGAAGTTGATAGAATCGCATCATCTTGCACGGTCAAATGTGCTTTTTGAAACACTCATCCGCATCATGATGTGAGGAAATTAACATGAATCTTAAGCTGCAGCTGAAAATTCTCTCTTTTCTGCAGTTCTGCCTGTGGGGAAGTTGGCTGACGACCCTCGGCTCATATATGTTTGTTACCCTGAAGTTCGACGGTGCCTCTATCGGCGCAGTTTATAGTTCATTGGGTATCGCCGCTGTCTTTATGCCTGCGTTGCTGGGGATTGTGGCCGACAAATGGTTAAGTGCGAAATGGGTTTACGCCATTTGTCACACTATTGGTGCGATCACTCTCTTCATGGCGGCGAAAGTCACCACGCCGGAGGCGATGTTCCTTGTGATATTGATTAACTCGTTTGCTTATATGCCAACGCTTGGGTTAATCAACACTATCTCCTACTATCGCCTGCAAAATGCCGGGTTGGATATTGTGACGGATTTCCCGCCAATCCGTATCTGGGGCACCATCGGCTTTATTATGGCGATGTGGGTGGTGAGCCTGTCTGGCTTCGAATTAAGCCACATGCAGCTGTATATTGGCGCAGCTCTCTCAGCCGTTCTGGTGCTGTTTACCTTTACGCTGCCGCATATTCCGGTTGCTAAACAGCAAGCGAATCAGAGCTGGACGACTTTGCTGGGGCTTGATGCATTCGCGCTGTTTAAAAACAAGCGTATGGCGATTTTCTTCATTTTCTCGATGTTGCTGGGTGCGGAACTGCAGATTACCAACATGTTCGGTAATACTTTCCTGCACAGCTTCGACAAAGACCCGATGTTTGCCAGCAGCTTCATCGTGCAACATGCGTCGATCATCATGTCGATTTCGCAGATCTCGGAAACTCTGTTCATTCTGACCATCCCGTTCTTCTTAAGCCGCTACGGCATTAAGAACGTAATGATGATCAGTATTGTGGCGTGGATCCTGCGTTTTGCGCTGTTTGCTTATGGCGACCCGACTCCGTTCGGTACTGTACTGCTGGTGCTGTCAATGATTGTCTACGGCTGCGCATTCGACTTCTTCAACATCTCTGGTTCAGTGTTTGTCGAAAAAGAAGTCAGCCCGGCAATTCGTGCCAGTGCGCAGGGGATGTTCCTGATGATGACCAACGGCTTCGGCTGTATCCTCGGCGGTATTGTGAGCGGTAAAGTGGTTGAGATGTACACCCAAAACGGCATTACCGACTGGCAGACCGTATGGCTGATTTTCGCAGGTTACTCCGTGGTTCTGGCCTTCGCATTCATGGCGATGTTTAAATACAAACACGTTCGTGTCCCTGCGGGCACACAGACTGTTAGCCACTAATTACGCAAAGAGAAACGGGTCGCCAGAAGGTGACCCGTTTTTTTATTCTCACTTCAATACATAACCGTACAACCGTTTCATGCCGTCCGCATCAGTTTCGCTATAGACACCTTGTAGCTCCGGCGAAAACCCCGGCAGCAAATTCACGCCTTCTTCCAGTGCGAGGAAATAACGCTGTACCGCGCCTCCCCAGACTTCCCCCGGCACTACGCAAAGCACCCCCGGCGGATACGGCAGCGCCCCTTCAGCCGCAATTCGCCCTTCGGCATCACGAATCCGCACCAACTCCACTTCGCCGCGAATATAGGCGCTATGCGCATCCTGTGGATTCATCACCACTGGCGGGAAACTCTGCTGGCGGAACATCGCTTTTTGCAGGTCTTTGACGTCGAAGCTGACATACAAATCGTGCATCTCCTGACACAACTGGCGCAAAGTGTAGTCGCGGTAGCGCACCGGATATTTGTTATAAACACTCGGCAGCACCTCAGCCAACGGCGAATCACCCTCAATATGCTGTTCAAACTGCGCCAGCATCGACACCAGTTGTGCCAGCTTCTCGTGACTTTCCGCCGGTGTTAATAAGAACAAAATGGAGTTGAGGTCGCACTTTTCCGGTACGATGCCGTTCTCACGCAGATAATGCGCCAGAATCGTCGCCGGTACGCCAAAATCGCTATATTCACCGGTTTCGGCATCGATACCTGGCGTGGTCAGTAACAGCTTGCACGGATCAACAAAATACTGCTCTGCGGCATATCCCTCAAAGCCGTGCCACTTTGCTCCTGGTTCAAAGCTGAAGAAACGGCGGTCACTGGCCAACGCTGACGTCGGATAATCCTGCCACAATTTGCCATCGACAACGGGTGGGATAAACGGACGGAACAGCTTACAGCGTGCAAGAATCGCCTTGCGCGCTTCAATTCCCGTCTCAACGCACTCAGCCCACAGCCGACGACCACTCTCCCCTTCATGGATTTTGGCATTGACGTCCAGCGCGGCAAATAGCGGATAGAACGGGCTGGTGGAAGCATGGAGCATAAAGGCATTATTCAACCGCTTATGCGGGCAAAAACGCGCCTGCCCGCGAATATGGTTATCTTTTTTATGGATCTGCGACGTCTGCGAGAATCCCGCCTGCTGTTTATGCACCGACTGGGTAACAAAGATCCCCGGATCGTTTTCGTTAAGTTCTAACAGCAGCGGCGAGCTATCCGCCATCATCGGGATAAACTGTTCATAACCGACCCATGCGGAATCAAACAGAATGTAATCGCACAGATGCCCAATGGTATCGATCACCTGACGGGCGTTATAGACAGTGCCGTCATAGGTTCCTAACTGAATGATCGCCAGGCGAAACGGGCGCGATTGCTCAGCTTTTTCTGGCACGACGTCGCGAATTTGCTCGCGCAAATAATCTTCATTAAAACAGCGCGCATCAATACCGCCGATAAAACCGAACGGGTTACGCGCGGCCTCCAGATACACCGGCGTCGCACCGGCCTGAATCAACGCGCCGTGATGGTTCGACTTATGATTATTGCGGTCAAACAGCACCAGATCGCCACGTGTTAGCAACGCATTGGTCACGACCTTATTCGCTGCTGAAGTACCGTTAAGAACAAAATAGGTTTTATCGGCATGAAAAACTTTGGCTGCGAATTTCTGCGCATCTTTCGCCGAGCCTTCATGGATAAGCAGATCGCCCAGTTTCACATCGGCATTACACATATCGGCGCGAAAGACGTTCTCACCGAAGAAATCGTAAAAATGGCGTCCGGCTGGATGCTTCTTAAAGAACGCGCCATGTTGATGCCCTGGACAAGCAAAGGTGCTGTTGCCCATCTCAACGTACTGCGTCAACGTGTCATAAAACGGTGGCAGCAAATTCTCTTCATACTGACAAGCAGCAGACTCCAGCTCCAGCCACTGCTGCTCGTTACCGTTGATAATCGCCGTAATGCCCGCAGGCACTTCAACAACATGTTCGGAATACAAAAACACCGGTAGATGAAAACCGGTGCGCTTAAGCAACGCAAGAATGCCACTGCGACTATCCGCAGCGGTAATGACGACTGCCGCGACGTCCGTAAAATCAGTATCTTCCAGCGCCACCACGCGACGATGGGTAGAAAGTCGGGAAACCAGTTCATAACTGGCGGCAATACTCATTGATTTCATAAGCGCAAACCCGTTTCGGGGAGGTAAGAATATCGGACAAGATGAAAAACCTTGCCCCATGAGATGTGGGTCAAACTGGTCACCAGCTCCGACCGCCAGACATCAGTAAAAGCAGAAACGCTCTGATTTTACTGTTGTCCTGCAGTAAGCGTGCGTTAACTTCACCGCATGAGCAGTAACATGGAAAGGGAAGATTTTCGCGCAAAACGGCGAGAAGCGAGAGAATGTAAGGAGGTGGCATGCATCAGGCAAACTCCGTACAGAGAGGAGAAAATTCGCGCAATAATGGCACCTTTCGCTAAAGCGTGCAAGCCAGGACTTTGCGGCCAGACAAGCCATAAACAGGGCAAAAAGTTCATAATAAAAAAATCAAACAATACAGTTAACAGGAACTCTCGTGGTCATCGGCCCTTTTATCAACGCTAGTGCAGTATTACTGGGTGGCGTTCTCGGCGCACTGCTTAGCCAACGTTTACCGGAACGTATCCGCGTCTCAATGACATCGATTTTTGGTCTGGCATCGCTGGGGATTGGTATTTTACTGGTGGTGAAATGCGCCAACCTTCCGGCGATGGTTTTAGCTACGCTACTTGGCGCTCTAATCGGCGAAATATGTTTGCTGGAGAAAGGAGTCAATACAGCGGTTGCCAGAGCGCAGAATCTGTTTCGCCACTCGCGCAAGAAGCCAGCGCATGAATCTTTTATTCAAAATTTTGTCGCGATTATTGTCCTGTTTTGTGCCAGCGGTACAGGGATCTTCGGCGCGATGAATGAAGGAATGACTGGCGATCCGAGTATTTTAATCGCCAAGTCATTTCTTGATTTCTTTACGGCGATGATCTTCGCCTGCTCTCTGGGAATTGCGGTATCAGTAATTAGCATTCCATTGCTCATCATCCAGTTAACACTGGCCTGGGGAGCCGCGCTGATATTGCCGCTAACTACGCCGGCGATGATGGCGGACTTTAGCGCGGTGGGAGGATTATTGCTTCTGGCGACCGGTTTACGCATCTGTGGCATTAAAATGTTCCCGGTGGTCAACATGCTTCCAGCACTGCTTCTGGCAATGCCACTTTCCGCCGCCTGGACCGCCTGGTTTTCCTGAAATGTGTGCAATAGCGGCAAAGTGATGATAGATTGTGCAGTCTGCAGTAATTTGAAGAAATTTGATTGACGAGACGAGGCGAATCAGGTTTAATGCGCCCCGTTGCCCGGATAGCTCAGTCGGTAGAGCAGGGGATTGAAAATCCCCGTGTCCTTGGTTCGATTCCGAGTCCGGGCACCACTATTCATAAGGCCTCGCTGAAAAGCGGGGCTTTTTCTTTTTCTGGCTACGATAAATTTCTGGTCGTTGTTACAGATCATTCATAACCATTCACACCTTTTAGCTTCGAAGCATTCTGTTTAATGTCGGCATACCTGGCGATAAGTTGTTTCAGGCGCATCTCTGCCTGAGCCCCTGCGGCAGGAGGGAGTGGCTGCCCTACCGGCGATTGCGCCAGTATCCGCAGTTGTTCTTCAGCCGGTATGGATTGGTTAAATAGCTGCATAGCGGAATACACCACAGATTTCAGTTCACTGACCGTCATATATTTCCCTTTATGCTCATCCAGTCCGTTCAGTCGTTCACTCAGTTTCTGTAGCGTCATCATTCCCTGATGCCAGCCATTCAGGTTTCCTGTCGGCAATGTGGCAACATTAAGTTGTTGCTGCCACCGTTGCATCAGAGGTTTTGCCCGCTCCGGCCAAATCGACTGGGCTTGTTCGACAAGCTGCCGTTCTCGGGTAATGAGCCAGTCCGGTGGTAGCTTGTCCAGAAGTGCAAGCTGCTGCTGTGTTTGCGTTATTAACGTTTGTGGCAAGGAAGATTGCTGCCGCAATATATCCAGTTGTTCAGGCGTGAGTATTGCGGGTAATGGAGTTAAAGAGGCAGTAAGCTGGGCTTGTAATGGATCCGACCGGTGAAAATATTGCCAGCCCCATACCATTGCTGCACTTATCATCAGCATGGAACACATCCCAGCAACAAAAGATTTCCACCTTTTTACTGGCGCGGGTATTGCCGGAAGTACCTCTACGTTCGGTTGTGTAACATACACCCACTTCACCGTACCGCCTGGCCTTCGGGGATCTTCAAACAGACTTTCAGCATGGGAACCTATTGATATATCGGATCTATTTATTACTGTGGCAGGCGACACGATACCAGACTGAATTGTCGTCCCTGTGCTGGTTGTACCGTCGCTGCTTTCCAGGCTGACAGCGTTGTTGTGTATCAGGGCACGCAAAGTATCCAGTTGGCTGAGATGCCTAAGCTCCAGACGCTGTAATACTTCCCCCAGGCGGGTAAGCAGTTGTTCTGCCCGATACAACTGACCAAGGTCGCTGTATATCAGCGGCAGCGAGCGTATACGTTGCTGCAAACGCTGACTCAGATTACTCAGGATCTCCATTCGAACGTGAACAGGCTGCGGCCAGAGCACGCCCCACTCATGACTTATCAGAGCCTCCAGTATTGCCAGACCTTCATTGAGACCGAATAATCCAGCCAGTTGCGTACGAGCCAGCGTATACCAGGCTGCCGTCTGCAGCTCTACACCATTTTGATCAAACAGTGAGAGACAAAGTTTCTCGACATAATGCCAGTTCACATCCGGACGCGCCGGATGTGTAAGCTTATTCAGTTCATCGCGCAGGGCGGCATAATCCGGTAGCGTGCGCGGGTCACCGCCGGTTTTGATTTTACGTGGGGTTATGTCATTCATGACCTGTTGTCCATCTGACGTGCTTGCGGTTATAGAAGACTATCGTTTCTGCGGCATATTCAGAGCGTTGCCGAATTAAGGAAGAAACATTACATACGAGTTGTCGTGTCGAGATACTGTTGTTGCTTCAAATGCCTCAACAGAACCCGACCTTCGGGTACAAATTCGGTGCTATAACGCACCAGGCCAATACCTTTAAGTTCAGCATCAATGGCATAGCGCAGCTCACCGGGAACCTCTTGTTCCAGCAAAACAACGGTTATTTTTTGCAGGCGTGGCTCATATTTGAGCAGTACAGCAGATAATGCCCCCATAAGTTCATGCGCCATACCCGGCATCCCCTGAAGGATTTTGGTCATATCCGGCAGACCGTAGTCAGGTAAATGCGCCAGCGTACCGGCACGACAGTTAAGAATGCGCTGCATATTGTCCAGCACTGAGAGGATCGTCTGGTTCTGCTCGCTAACCTGATGCAGATCCAGCCCTCCGGTAAAATTCCCAAACAGGATCTCATACAATGACGGATGGGGAGTGTCATTCATCTTTCAGCGCCTTCAGAGTCAGTCGGTTGCTTCCTGCTTCAATGATTCGGGCTTTATCCGGGTCAAGATCGTCACGGCTTAACACCACCCGCCAGGTGTTACTCACCTGATCCGGCGACATAAACATGCCCGCCACCGCCACATACTGCGCACTTTCCTCCATCGGCATATCAACCATCACTGCCCCACCCGGCTTCAGGCGGATATCTTTCTCCGCCACCAGGTCAGCCTTAACAGCCTGACTGTCAGACTTAAACAGCGAAGGATAATCCGTGCTATCGAAGGTTTTGCGATCCTTGAGCTGGTAAATGCGCACCACTATAGACAGCGCCACTTCACTGGCATTGAGGTTCAGCGCCTCGCGTGCCCGAATATCCAGATGCAGGGTTTTCACCTGTTTATAAAAAATCGCTTTTGTCACGGCGACAGTGCCGTCCGTAATGCTCTGGGTCAGGCCACACCCAGCCAGCATCAGTGTGATGCCCGTAGTCAGCGTAACCAGGGGAAATTTACCAGCGATAATCGCCATCTTCATCGGTCTCCCTGCGGTGAATATTTTCCTGTACCCGCTCATAGCGGCCAAGATTGATGGTTATTGTTTTGCTGTATGTAGCTGTGTCCGCCACACTCAGTGGACGCATTACGGCTGTACGCCCTAATTGCACTGCACCGACTGTAGGATTGCTGTTCATTGTGGCATCCGGTAGCAGGCTACGGTCGACACACAACTGCAGGCGGACATCAAGGCGTGAGCCAAGATAGACATGCAACAGAGCCATTAAATCTGTATGAAGCTCACTACCGGGTAACCAGCCCTGCACTTCAGCCGGGTCCGTCGTGGTAAGGCGCATCAACACCCGGCTGTTAACGTCAGTGGCATAGTTGCCCATCACTGGGCGATTTATCAGAGTGGAGGGATTACTCACGCTCATGGTCAGCGTTTTTTTCAGTGGCACCCGGTGTTTGTCGTGATGCCAGATTTTCGCCTGTGTATTGGGTGCCAACAAACGCACCAGAGAGGCCATACCTTCCGCAGTACGCCCCGGCAGCAACATGACTGGCAGTAGCGCCAGAAAGCGTGAGGCGGGAGCGGCGATACTGTCGGTGCAGCCGTCAATCCCAAGCCCAGCCAACCCCAGCAGATACTGCGAGATTTTGTCCTTACCACCTTCTTCAAACGTGGCCGGGTACGAGTATTTACGCCAGATGCGGTAGTATTGGGCAATCAGCCGATGGTTGAAGATATCGAGGAAATCGCTGGTGGCTTCGTACCCTTCGCGGCGCTGGGTGATGTCATCGATATAGTGCGTCGGCAATGGAGATTCCACGCCGTAGAGCCCCATAAATGTAATGCGTACCGTTGGGGGTAAGTGCGGATACTCAGGTAATTCCACGCCTTTGATTTCAGAGGCCGGAAACCCCATCCCCGGATGCGGGCGAAAGCGCACCGGTTCATGCCGTACCTGCCAGGTACTACCGGTGACCGGTTGATCCGGTTGGCTTTGCTCCAGCAACTGGCAGAAGCGGTAAAAATTCATATACGGCAGCCGGTCACCCCACTGTGCGATTAACCGGGCAGGCGCGGGCTGTGGTTCTCTTTCCACCGGATGCATTTTCCTTCTGGCTGGATAATGAGGGTAAGCTGGTTAAATTGGTTCATATCGGCATAGAGCGCAAAGAAACGGTTAAGCATCTCACCAAACAAATGAATATCGCCCTCGCCCGTAAACCCGTTGTTGTCGAGCGTCACTTCAATATCCAGCCCTCGTAACAGGAAGCCCTGTTCGAACCGCTGCAGACGATGATGAGCCACATGCTGAATCGCCTCCAGACGCCGGATGTTCAGTTCATCGTCTTGCCAGTTGTACAGCGCAAGCGTTCCACGCAGCACTTCTGCGGTACTCATCATGTTGAGGAACCCGGCTCCCAGGTGGCTCAGTACTCGCCAGTGGAAACGGTCTTCAGCAGGCGGGTAAACCGGCAGCGTTGGCTTGCAAAGGTTGCGCACTGAAAGCTGCGTATCCACGACCTGCTCACAGCGGTCAAGCAGTGTACTCTGCAGCGCCCGGCGCGGCAGTTGACCGTTCGTGCCGGTGATTTGCAGCGACACAACTTCACGCTCGACAAGTCGATCATCTTCCCACTGATGCCCCCCAAGAATTAACCAGGTGTCATACAGTCCGGTCACGCTGCGCTTAACGCGCGTATGGTAATAGCGCGGAGGCGCATGGCGACGCATCATCCCCCCTTTGTGGCGGAAGCTGCTGAACGGAACATACTCTGCGTCATTGGTTCGGTTTGAACCGGTAACCGAATCCACAGCATAAATCTCGGTATGCCCGTCCTGCAGCCGTTTAGGACGCAGCAGATATTCACTTTCAAGTCCGGTGATGATGAGCGGATCAGCCTCCAGGGTGAACAGGTTAATCACCGGTACGCAGTGAAGGCGAATGGCATCATCGGTGACTGGCAGATCAGGCGGCCACGGTGTACTGAGCACCACTTCAATGTCGAAATACTCCGCCCCGGCAGGAGGTGTGATCCCCTCCAGGCCGTTGAGATGGACGAACATAAACTTGTCCCGGAAGGTAAAGTATTCCAGTAGCAACTGATAGCCGCTGAAAGCACTATCGCCTTTCGGCCACAGGCGGTCTTCTTCGGCAAACCCGCCCGGCGAGAAATACCCGTCAAGACGGATGCGATCAGTCTGACCGGGCAGGCGCATATACAACGCCGCCTGGCGTTTCGTTAGCATCAGATGCAACTGGCTACTGACTGAAGCATCAGCCCCAAGATACAGGCTCAGGCAACTAAGATCAGCATTCGACCAGTCCGCCTGACTGCTACAGGCAAAGCGTATCCGTAGCAGCGAGCGACCGTCAGATTCGGTGGTCATAGTGATGCCCGAAACACTGAGGGGATTGAGCATCACATCCTGCGTGGTACGGTAACGACAAACGGTGTTCCTCGGTCCTATTGGTCGGGAATACACTTCAAGCCCTGCAGGCACCACTTCCGCCATTTTCATGGCGTGTAGCGCCGGGGTAAGTGCCACTACTGAAAGTGAAGGAATAGTGCGCAGATAGTGTGGCCAGAGCATACTGACCAGCCCTTCGGTAAGCTCCGGCAGGTCGTCGTCAATTTTTTCACGCAGCCGCCCCATCGAAAAGGCAAAGCCTTCAAACAGGCGTTCGACATACGGGTCTGGTGTACCGGCTTTATCCATGTCCAACATCGCGGCACGATCTGGATGGGTTTGGGCGAACTCTTTCGCCGCCTCACGAAGGTAGCGCATTTCCGCATCGAAATAGCGTAGTGTTAGATCTTTCATAAAAGAATTACTCAAAATATAGTAAAGAATGTTCTTTTTCCTAAAAGGGAAAGCTATCTCACTACGTCGAGGGGAGTGAGATAAATGGGGTTTACCTTCTCATTTGAAATTTCAAATCCGGCAGATATTTTTCTGAACATAATTCCCCCCATTACCTTGAAGTCAGATAAAAATATATATTTCCGCCGACTACCTGGCATATTCATGGGATAAATAGCGATATCTGACAATCGATAACCTTCAGTATTGAGAGCACAAAAACAGACAATTCCATCAGATGAACTAACCTTAACCTCCTCTTCTGGCATGATTCCATCTCCAGAAACAGGACACCCCGTAAGGATGAATAAACAGATATCAATAAAAGATGTATAAGCCAGAAATTTTTATTCGCCCTGTAAATTAAAGGGAAGACAACTGCCGCAATGAACTCATATTTTGTTATATGGGGTGATTGACATAAATATTGCACTGGCCAGTGAAATTTTCACCCAAAATTAACATCCCTAATGTTTCTTATTTTTTATGAGCCATTCCTGTTCATCCTCCTGATAAATAAATTTTTATCCAGTTAATAACATTCTCTAACCACACAACACTGCGGCCCGCGCCGGATCGAGCTGAATCAGCCCGCCGAGCAATTTTTCCATGGCAGACCCGAGCCGAACCTTGTCTGCCTCACTGCGACCGGCTTTAAGCCGCAGGAGTTTCAGATGGCGCGCCTGAACTTCAAACAACAGTTCAGGCTCCCAGTCGCTAAGAACCACTTCTCTGGCACGCTCACCCAGCTCGGCAAACAGGTGCGCCGCCAGATCATTTTTACCGTACTGTTCAGCAATGCGCCCCATCAGCAGGCGCAACAGCCACTTCTGGCGAACTGTCGTTATGCCGGGCTGGGTCTGTAGCCATCCCAATGCAGCATCCGGGCCTTCATTATCAGCCAGTGCCACAGCTTCAGGCTCCAACGCAAGAATGTCATCGTTACTGGCTATTAGCGGGGCAGATGATGTGTCATTGCTCCATCCGCTCGTCGTATCCAGCACACTCTGTTGGAGCCAGTTCAGCGTTACTTCATCGGCAAACGGCGTTCCGTCACTGAACGCCAGCGTCTCCAGCCCGGATAGCCGCTTCAGCAGCCCTTTCAGGTCAGCGGCGATGATGGCAGCCAGAGTGTCTTTACCGGACTTCGTCAGTGCCTGATGGATATACCACTGCAGATCCAGCCACAAATGATTGGCACCTCGGGAAAAAGTGCTGTCTGCCGTTTCCAGCATTTCCGCCCAGTTTTGTTGCAGGTAAAGGCGCTTGAGCAGTGCTCGCTGGTCAGCCCTGGGAGGCTCGATACGTGTGCGTCCCTGCGCATCCGGAGCCGGAATGGCCCGCAGGGTGTCGTGACGCAGACTTTTCATAAGATGGTGCGCTGACAACCAACCGTCAGGCTGTTCTCGCAGGTATTCACTGAGTGTGCGTGCCTGCGCCAGCAAATCCTGACCAGAAGTGATCCGCCCGATAGCCGGAGCATCGCTGTGGCTCGCCGTGGACGGTATCTCAGTGGCGCTGGCGTTCTGTGGTACAACCGCATCCACACCAACCGCTTTCTGCAGGCGGTTTTCCAGTGCGCCGTACAGCGCATTCAGTTCAGGACGGGTTTCATCCGATTCGTTTTCGGTTAGCTGAGCTATCAGAAGCAGCGCGCCGGTGGTACGCAACGCATCTTCCCTGACCACTTCCGGATACAGTGAAAGGGAATCAGTCATACGTGAACCAGCCAGCCACTCCAGTGCTGCCTTACGGCTGCGGTCACGCTGCGGATGCAGCTGCGTGCCGAAGCGGTCTATCAGACCGGCCAGCAGCTCAAGACCTTCTGCCAGCCCCTGCTCGCCTTCACGATGCAGCCTGGCCCAGCAGTAATACGTCGCCACACGGATATCTTTGGCGGTGGTGGTGAGCAACTTCTCCGCCAGTCGGCAAATGAGTTCGGTATCTGCCCCGGAGAGTTTATTGACCTCCTCGCGCATTTGCTGGAAGTCATCGTCATACCCCGGGTCTTCCCCTACAGATGATGTCCCTGATAACGGCAGCAACCAGTTGTTCCACTGCGCCACGCGCTCACCGGTAGCGCCAAGCAGTATCGCCTGCTCTGTCTGGCAAGCTCTAAGTAAAGTATCCAGCGTACTCATCAGTAAACCGCCTCTGCATTACTGGTCGCGCTGGCAAGCTGGTTTGACGCTGCCACTCTGACCGTGTTGAAGATGGTTCCCGGCAGACGGAAGTTACGCAGTTTCAACAGTGCCAGCGGCCCCTCTCCCACCTCGGAACGCAAGGTATAATTGAGCAGGCGTCCATCCTGAGCTTTCCAGCTCAGTGTGTAGCTACTGCCGACGCCGGGATAAGCACTGATCTCAGCCTTATCAAGCAGGCGTATCCAGCCCCACGTTCCGGGAATATCCGCATACTGACGGGTGCCAGCCTGGGTACTTATCCAGCTCAGGCTCACGCCAGGCGCTTCTGTGTCCGCAGGCTAGGTGAAGCTCCTCCACGCCGGCATCTGATTCACATAGGTCAGTTTTTGGCTGTCGATAATCATGTCGGTTTGCATCACGCCATCAGAAGTGCCTGGGCGCAGTTCGAACTTCATCCCGGCATTACCTTCGGTAAAGGCGACATCCGAGATATAGCTCAATGTGTTGATAGCGTTGAGAAACGCCGGGTTAAAGGTCAGCCCTTGCGAATTGATACTGTCCGGCACCCAGTTATTCCCATTCTTGTGCAGTACGCCTTTCAGGCGTGTCTGCAAAAACTGCGAAATACGACCGGAATCGACATTGAGGTATTTGGCAAGCAGCGGCAAAGATACATCGCTGCTGGCGTTGTTGAACGGATAACGCCCGCCAAAGGCGGAGTTCCACTCGGCAACCACCGCTTGCTGCCACTGGGCATTAAGACTGTCCGCCGCAGGGGTCAGAACCAACTGCCAGGCCTGCTCCATCGGATTTACAAACACTGCGCGCCCAAAGCCACTCCACTCCTGACCAAGCCCGGCGGCAATCAGGCTGCCGTAGTCACGAGTTTCAGTTAGATCTACAGCTTTGCCCTGGAATACCGTCTGAGCAATCGTTTGGGTCATCGCCTGCGGATCGGCGGCATTGGTCACCTGTTGCAGGCGCAGGCGCACCTGCGTCACACGAGTCAGGTACGACTGCAGGCTCTGCTCCTGTGCCCCCGTGCGGCTCTTGTCCATCAACTCCAGCACCGGGCCGAATGTTGCATCCAGCGGTCCATGTACACCTACGCTCTGGTCAATAGCATCCTTGTTGGCATCGCCCAGCAGATTTTTGGCTGATTTCACCAATGAATCTGAAATTGCTTCACCAGTCTGCCCGGTGCGCCCCTGCACGTTCAGGGTGTTCATCAACGCCACCAGAGGTGACTGACGCACGTCAGCCATCAGGGTCAACTGGTCAATGGAGTCCGACAGCGTAGCGGCCTGGTTCCAGCTCAGGCTATTAAGGAACTCCAGCCAGGCTCCGCCAAAGTCTGCGAAATAGCGATCCGTCAGGCGATTTTTCAGCGCCTCAGGGGAGGTCTCGTCCGATTTATTCGCCTGACGCTTACTGTCCGTGAGTACCCAATCGAGCTCGTCCCGCCGCGACTTCACTACTTTCTCGATGGCAGGCTGCACCGCCTGCTCCCATGCCTGACGGGTGAACATCCCCGGCACAATTTCGGTAGTACTGAACAGGCGGGCAGCATCGGTATCACCGGTCATATCCTCCAGGCGCATATCGACATACAAGTGCGCCACCTGCGAAAGCATCTTCTGATAGAGGCTCGACTCACTGTTACGTACCCCCATCAACCGAACCAACAGCGAGCGAGCCTGGCTGACCATGCTTTCATCAGCATGGATCTTCCACTCAGGATGCGTGATCAACTGCGCAGCATAGAACGACAACAATGATGGAGCCATTCCTTGCCAGACACCGTCTTTCACACCGTGACGTTTCGGCCAGTTGTTCAGCAAAGCAGATCTGAACCAGGCGGCGTCCATATGCTCAGGACGCGCCAGCATCAGGTAGAGTTTGAGCTGTTCCCAGGTGCTTTTTGCCCTTTGCTCCCTCAGCGGGCTACCTGGCGACAGCGCATTAAAGGCACTGACCTGCTTTTGTAGGTGATCTGCAGCCGCATCCCGCAGCAGCGGCAGTGCACTTTCCTGATAACGAGGCCAGAGTGTCGTCAGCAACGCATTGTTCTGACTTAATCCCGCCTTTTCATACCAGGGCACACCATGCTCAGAGCGATACTGTAGACGAGCCAACGTTTTTTGCAGCTCAAACAGTGCGTACAAGCGTTGCTCCAGTGGCTGGTTTTGTCGGGAAGCCATCGCTGCCTGGGTATTTGCAGTATTAATCTGACCACGATTAGTCCTCCAGGAGACGCCCATCCAGCCCCCCCACCCCACCATCACCAGGGCAATAACAGACGCTATAACCTTCTGCCATGGAATGCCCGGCCTGACGGGACGCAGTGCGGCAGGAAGCATCCGAACAGATTCAGGCAGAGCATCCCAGCATTTGTCCATTCCCCATTGATGCGGCACGGCACGTTCACCGCTGGCAGAGGGTTGACTGAACACCAGCCCAGCCAGAGGCAGCGGACGGTATGGATTAAGCATCGCCGACAGCGGTGCGGTCACGCTCTCCGGTTTACGGATAAGCTGGTCGGCAAGCCTCAGCAAAAAGTTATGTTTCACCTCACCGCAGGCCTGTTGTAGTCCCTGTAAAGTCAGTTCCGGCGTCAGGATAGCCAATTGTTTAGCTAACCCTTCGGTACAACACCCGGCGGGCAGTTGGCAGCCAGCAGCCTGCACAACACGTCCTTCAGGCTTACCCGCTCGCGGATGCAATGACCAGATATACAGGGGAATCTTCCAGCCCAGCGCCTCCATGCGGCTGCTTATGGCATGAGAAAGAGAGTCCATTGCGCTTTCAGAAGGCACGGGCAACGGCTGTTCCAGACCAGGAACAGACAACTGGTCGAAAGCCGAGGTGACCCACACCAGACCATCCACCGGGCGGCGGCGCAGTTTGCGTAGAGCAGTCAACCAGATATTGTCGGCTGGCGTATTGAGATCACCGCCCCACAAAAGCAGAGTGCCACGATCTTCTTGCCAGAATTGAGCGGTCAGTTTAGGGGTCAGCAGCTCAACATCTGAGGGTGTACCGGTTATCAACAGGATGCGGGTTTTACGTCCCCAGCGACGACCGTAGAGATTACGCATGGCGAGACGGATGGTGTCGACGGTGACGTTATGGGGTGGCGTCCTGGCAACTCTCTGTTCATCAAAAGGCAACACATTATTCTTCTGTTCCTGCCAGCGGTGATATTTTTCTCGCATAAATCGGAACACAAACGGCGTGTAACGAATAATCAGCAGGACAAGCCACACAGATACAAATGCCATCGCCTCTTTCAGGCGTGTATCGAGACCATACTGAGGGCCGAAATGCAGTATCAAACTCAGTATGACAAGAGAAATTAGGGCAACGATGCCAACAAGCCCTCCTCTGCTCCATAAACTAGCCGACATCATTATTATTGCTCCCTGAAGTAACTGTACTGACAAAATGATCAGTTCCAGAAGTAAACAGACCTAAAACGGATGTCTGGCTAACAGATGTAATATCGGAGAGTAATGCGGCCAAAAACCATGCACTACCTGCCCCCGGAATACCGTTATATTTTTCCAGTACATCAATATCCTGGGGCGCCCACGATGTTTGATGTAATTGAGAAGCCATCATTAATTCAGCAAACCAGTCATTCCAGTGCCCATAGTCGCAATAAACTTTTGATGTCTGAGATGCGATCGTTTGTGTTTCCAGAAACAATCCCACATCAGCTTTGAAATGAGCCATATCCAGCGGCATCGGTCGCAAAATGCGGGCAGAATGAGGAAATTGATATTTTTCAGCTACATCATCGCTGGTAAGAAGCACACTCGCCAGTGCATCGGAATATTGTTCAGCCCCATGCTTCTGCAATATGAGGAGCAAATCGATATCCATAGCTGGGCTCTTAAGGCGTTCTTCAATCCAGGAAAAAGAAAGGGTTTCGCAAAAGGAAATAGAACCAGAGATAGCGCGCTCTGGATATATGCTTTCCCAGATTTTTCGAAATTGGGAATCGGAATCGGCAGAAATTTCATCACTTACAACAGTAATATTAAGTTGCACTGTATCTGGCAGCATCGCGATTGCGTTCTGCACACTGGCAAGCCCCAGCTCTAATAAAGAACCAGACATTACGGATTGAGCGTCAAAATGGCTGGTCAGTGAAAAAAGGGACGGCACATCTGATGCCTCTGATTTCGAGATGGCCCTGGCGGTTACACCTGAAGGTAACAGAATACTGCTACCAAGCACCGCCAGATAACGCCCCGCCCAGGATTCCCACTGATGTTGCCCATATTCAGCTTCCTTCTGCAAAAACTGGTGCTCATCAAATGTTCTGCCCCAAAGCCAGCCCCGCAAGCAAAAAAGGAAAAACCAGCAAAGCACTGGGCTTGATGCCAGCCACCAAATGTTGAATCCAGACAATGGTTTAACCATGCCTGACGCATGAAGAATAAACAGCAACACACCCACAACCACGGTAGTACCACCTGCTAAAAGCCACCCCATGAAAGAGGGTTCAGAAGGTAACTCCATCGTTGTTGCTTTCGATCTTTCCCAGCCCATTTATTGTCCTACCGTACTATTCTTAGCACTCGAAATAACCTTACAACCGCACAGGCATTTGCAACCATCGACGACAACAGCACGACCGTTAAAGGTACGGTGTGGCGATCCTTCCACGATGGGATTCGTTCCATGCCCTATAATCGGACAGCTAACAAAATCACCAACTAAAGCAACCTTTTTTCCATCAACAGTAATATTGGAGGAGGCCGAATTAACTTTGCCACCATGCGTTGTTTTATCTCCAAGTAATACCAGACCGTTAGCCACAATGAATTTATCCTGTTAAGGTTTAAAGAATTCTGTCACTAATAAAGAGTTAAAAACGAAATTGAACTATTTTGTATCTACTGATAGAAATAATGTCTTGTTAACAGTTCTACTTATGGTGCAGCCTGCCGATGAAAACAATACTAAGGAAAGCAGAATAATTTTTGATTGGTTATGTATTTTCAATCCCTTCTTCTCAGTATTAAGTCAATCGTAAAAGTATGTTACAGGCCTGCACTTACAATAATTAATCTGCCTCATGCATTTAACAAAAAACCTGTCATTTTTATTTTTTAACTTTCATTTTATCAACCTTATCAAAATCAGGAAAAAGCGATCTTTCTGGTGCATAACTTCCATCCGGATAAATTATCCGGGAGTACACTCCATCAACTTTTCTTTCCGGTTCTATATATCTAACAACTTTCACTTCATCAATTTTAGGGTAAAAATAAATACTGTTGAAATTAGATACTCTGTAAGAAAGAAAACTCTCTTTTCCTAACAGAGAAAGCGATTTTGTCTTCTCTGTTATTTTTCTTTCTCGAATATATGGGTAATATTTAGGCGAAATATGTAAGTCACCCGTAGAGAAGGTAAATTGGCCATTACGCGAAGCATCATTATCAAATGCCAGCATTACCCCTACCGCCGTGCCGGGCACAAGATCCTTACCAAGGTGAGTGGCATCAATATATTCAATGCCAAGTGTTACGGCGCTAAGCGTCCATTTGCATGAGCCGCCGCCTGTCATAGCGACTTTCCCTTTCCAGATGTCCCCACTCTCCTGCTGCACGGGGATCCCGATAACATTGTAGCTGGGCTCGGTGATAACAGAACCATCAAATCCACTGATTCTTTTTTTCATACATTCATACGAGATGTATCTGACCTCAAGCGGGAAAGGTTTCGTATACTGAGAAGGATTTTTTACTTCAACATTGACCCATTTTGTATCTGGCGGTGGAGATAAAGTCTTGTTAACAGTTCTATTGATGCTGCATCCTGATGATGAAAACAAAGCTAAAGAAAGCAGAATAATTTTTGATTGGTTATGTATTTTCAATCCCTTCTTCTCCGTATTAAGTCAATCGTAAAAATATGTTGCAGACCTGCACTTATAATAATTAACCATCCTGATATATTTAACAAAAAAACTCTGTCATTTTTATTTTTTAACTTTCATTTTATCAACTTTATCAAAATCAGGAAACACAGTCCCATCGGATATAATGCTGCCATCTGGATACTCTATTTTTGAATGCGCTCCTTTAATTTTCTTTTCTATCCCGATATATTTCACAATTTTGCTTTCATCTATTACAGGTGCAAATTTAATTTGATTTACATTATAAACACTTAAGGACAGGAAGCTTTCCTTACCTAAAAGGGACAATTCTTTCTTTTTTTCGCCTAGATTCCATTCAGATATATAGGGATAATATTTTGGTGATAAATTTAAATCGCCCTCAGTTGCAGTATATTGTCCGTTTCTGGAAGCATCATTATCAAAAGCGAGCGAAATCCCTACCGCTGTTCCGGGTACAAGATCTTTGCCAAGATGTGTAGCATCTATATATTCGATACCTAAATTGACCGCACTCAACGTCCATTTGCATGAGCCGCCGCCTGTCATAGCGACTTTCCCTTTCCAGATGTCCCCACTCTCCTGCTGCACGGGGATCCCGATAACATTGTAGCTGGGCTCGGTGATAACAGAACCATCAAATCCACTGATTCTTTTTTTCATACATTCATACGAGATGTATCTGACCTCAAGCGGGAAAGGTTTCGTATACTGAGAAGGATTTTTTACTTCAACATTGACCCATTTTGTATCTGGCGGTGGAGATAAAGTCTTGTTAACAGCTCTACTTATGCTGCAACCTGCCGATGAAAACAATACTAAGGAAAGCAGTATAATTTTTGATTGGTTATACATTTTCCATTACCTCTTCTCCATATTGAGCAAACCGCAAAAGCGTATCGTTGCCAGATGGCATGGACAATGTTGGGGAAAGCGATGCGTCAAGCAGTCCTTCTATAGACTGGCCCCCTGAATCTCCAGACAACCAATATCACTTAAATAAGTGATAGTC
>NZ_PTRI01000012.1:0-150379 GCF_002965965.1 Escherichia sp. MOD1-EC5495 | reverse complement strand
CGCCGATGGTAGTGTGGGGTCTCCCCATGCGAGAGTAGGGAACTGCCAGGCATCAAATTAAGCGTGCTGATATGGCTCAGTTGGTAGAGCGCACCCTTGGTAAGGGTGAGGTCCCCAGTTCGACTCTGGGTATCAGCACCACTTTTTAGGTTAAAGTTCGGCAGATTAGAAAAGAATTTGTCTGGCGGCAGTAGCGCGGTGGTCCCACCTGACCCCATGCCGAACTCAGAAGTGAAACGCCGTAGCGCCGATGGTAGTGTGGGGTCTCCCCATGCGAGAGTAGGGAACTGCCAGACATCAAATCAAGCGAAAGGCCATCCGAAAGGATGGCCTTTTTGCATTGTGCGAAAAAAGTTGGATTCACCTTTACAGTCCAGGAAACGCAACTTAATGGATTACCTGCGATAAAAATGCCCTGGTACGCTCTGATTTAGGATGCGCAAAAAACTCATCTGGTGCAGCTTGTTCCACTATCTCTCCGCGATCCATAAAAATCACCCGGTCAGCGACGGTTCGCGCAAATCCCATCTCATGCGTTACGCACAACATCGTCATACCCGATTGCGCCAGCCCAATCATCGTATCCAGCACTTCTTTTACCATCTCCGGATCGAGCGCGGATGTTGGTTCATCAAACAGCATAATCTTGGGCTTCATACAAAGTGAACGTGCTATAGCAACGCGTTGCTGCTGACCACCGGAGATCTGTCCGGGAAACTTCTGTGCATGTTCGGCAATTCTCACCCGCTCAAGGTAATGCATCGCCAGAGCTTCAGCCTCTTTCTTTGGCATCTTGCGTACCCAAATCGGTGCCAGGGTACAGTTCTGTAAAACGGTCAGATGTGGGAAAAGATTAAAATGCTGAAAGACCATTCCCACTTCCTGTCTGACACGCTCAATATTGCGGATATCTTCGTTAAGTTCGATCCCATCCACCACGATCCGTCCCTGTTGATGTTCTTCCAGATGATTAATACAACGAATGGTTGTCGATTTCCCGGAACCAGATGGGCCACACAGAACGATTCGTTCTCCCGGTTGCACGGTTAAATTTATATTTTTCAGTACATGGAATTGTCCATACCATTTGTTAACGTTTTCCAGCGTAATCATCGCGTTAGCAGGTTGCAGTAAAATTTGGCTCATAGTGTCCTCAATGCGGTGTACGCCCGGTGTTAAAACGTTTTTCCAGATGCTGGCTATAGCGCGACATGCTGAAACAGAAGATCCAGTAGATCAGTGCGGCGAAAACATACCCTTCGGTCGACATGCCCAACCAGGCGGGATCGACGGTGGCTTGCTGGACGCTACTGAAAAGATCGAACAACCCGATAATGATCACCAGGCTGGTATCTTTGAAGAGTGCGATGATGGTATTGACCAGCCCAGGAATTACCAGCTTCAACGCCTGTGGCAGAATAACCAGTCCCTGGGTTTTCCAGTAACCCAACGCCAGCGATTCCGCCGCTTCATATTGCCCCTTTGGCAGCGCCTGTAATCCGCCTCGCACGACTTCTGCAACATAGGCTGACTGAAACAGGATCACGCCAACCAGCGCGCGGATCAGTTTGTCGATACTGGTGCCTTCTGCCATAAACAACGGCAGCATGACCGAAGACATAAACAACACGGTGATCAGCGGCACGCCACGCCAGAACTCGATAAAAATGACCGATAAGATACGCACAATCGGCATATGGGAGCGGCGACCTAATGCCAGCAAGATCCCCCACGGTAGCGCCCCCGCGATCCCAACTGATGCAATAATCAAAGTCAGCGTCAGCCCGCCCCATTGCCGGGTTTCAACCCGCGCCAGACCGAGAAAACCGCCATACATTAGCCACCAGACGATGAGTGGGTAGATAACCGCCCATACCGCAATATAGCGCCCGCGATGAGGGAGTATTTTCCAGAACATCGGCGCAATCGAAACCAGGCCAATCAGTAATGCCAGATTAATTCGCCAACGTTGGTCGTGTGGGTAAAGCCCATACATAAACTGACCAAATCGTTCGTGGATGAAAACCCAACAGGCACCGGCTTTTGTGCAGTCGGCACGCGTTGAGCCAACCCAGTTAGCCTGCAAAAATGCCCAGTTCAGCAACGGCGGAATCAATTCCCACATCAACCACAAGCAGCCAATAGTCAGCAGGCTATTGCCCCAGCTGGAGAACAGGTTTTTGCGCACCCACACCATAGCGCGGCTTGAGTTATGGCTCGCCGGGCGCGGGGGATGAGACAGCAATACTTTTGTCATCATGACTCCTTAGCGTTCAACGATCGCGATACGGCGGTTATAGATATTCATCAGCAGCGAGATAGTCAGACTGATAATCAGATAGACCGACATGGTCATGGCTATAGTTTCGATAGCTTGCCC
This sequence comes from Escherichia sp. MOD1-EC5495, assembly GCF_002965965.1. Lineage (NCBI taxonomy): Bacteria > Pseudomonadati > Pseudomonadota > Gammaproteobacteria > Enterobacterales > Enterobacteriaceae > Escherichia > Escherichia sp. MOD1-EC5495. The sequence goes on along the minus strand of NZ_PTRI01000012.1, from coordinate 147,999 downwards.
CGTCTGGTTCAGTACGGTGCCAGCAAACAGCGAAACCATATCCGGGTAGCCAATAGCGGCGGCAAGAGAGGAGTTTTTGACGATATTGAGATACTGGCTGGTTAACGGCGGAATAATCACCCGCAGCGCCTGGGGAATAATGACCTGGCGTAGCGTAACCGGGTTGGGTAACCCCAGCGAGCGGGCAGCTTCATGTTGACCATAAGGCACCGCCTGGATCCCGGCGCGGATAATCTCGGCGATAAATGCAGAGGTATAAACTGAAAGTGCCAACGTTAAGGCTGCCAGTTCAGGTATGAGAACCATACCGCCACGGAAGTTAAACCCTTGTAGCGCCGGAATATTCCAGTGCACTGCTGCACCAAAAAGCCAGTGTGCCAGTAAAGGCAAACCAATGATCAACCCAACGGTGACAGGCCATGTACGACGCAGTTGACCGGTCTTTATCTGGTGCGTTTTATTGAAACGGAATAACCCAACAGAAATGGCTATAGCAATAACAACAGCCACTATGAACGCGAGAAATCCATCTCCCAGTTGCGGTGAAGGAATGTAAAGTCCACGATTGCTCAAAAAGATCAGATCTAACGCGCTCACCGCCTGGCGTGGTCCGGGCAAATTGCGCAACACGGCAAAGTACCAGAAGAAGATTTGCAGCAATGGCGGAATATTACGGAAGATCTCAATATAAATTGTGGAAAGCTTTCGTAGCAGCCAGTTATCCGAAAGTCTCGCCAGACCGATAAAGAAGCCCAGAACAGAAGCGAACACAATACACAATGCTGAAACCAGTAGCGTATTGAGCAAGCCGACAATAAAAACGCGTCCGTAGGTATCGCCCTGCTGGTAATCGATCAAATGCTGGACGATACCGAAGCCAGCACCGCGATCCAGAAAGGCAAACCCCGATGTAATGCCGCGATTGCTTAGATTCGTTACGGTATTATGGAATAGCCAGCCTACAATGCCGACGACGGCGACAACGGCAAGGATCTGGAAAAGCCAGGCGCGAACCGTAGGATTGGCAAATGAAAGTGAACCTTTAACGGTTGTGCGGCGATGGGACATAGGAACCTCGGAAACCATAACGCTAAAGAGAGCGCCGCTGTAGCGACGCTCATTACCTCACACCGACTTAACGCACGGGCGGTGCGTACTGGATGCCACCGTTATTCCAGAGATTATTTTGACCACGTTTAATTTTCAGTGGGCTTTCGGAGCCGACGTTGCGCTCAAAAATTTCCGAGTAGTTACCCACCTTTTTGATGATGTTGTATGCCCATTGGTTATCCAGCTTCAGATCTTTGCCGTAATCGCCCTCTTTACCCAGTAGATGCGCCATATCAGGCGTTGCCGGATTCGCCGCTTTCTCATCGACGTTCTGGGAATTGATGCCCATCTCTTCAGCATTCAGCATGGCAAAAAGCGTCCAGCGCACAATAGAGAACCATTCGTCATCGCCACGGCGGACTACCGGACCAAGCGGTTCTTTAGAGATAACTTCTGGCAGCACGATCCACTCGGCTGGGTTGCTTAATTTGATTCGCAATGCATACAGTTGTGATTGATCCGAGGCCAGCGTATCGCAGCGACCAGATTCCAGAGCCTTCGCGGATTCGTCAGAGCGATCGAAGGTCACGGGCGTGTACTTCATATTGTTTGCCTTGAAGTAATCGGCAACGTTGAGTTCGGTGTCTGTTCCTGCCTGAATACAGACCGTTGCGCCGTCCAGCTCTTTCGCGCTTTTTAGCCCCGCTTTATCGTGCGTCAGGAAACCAATGCCATCGTAATAAGTGACACCAGTAAATGCCATTCCCATGCCTGCGTCACGAGATGAAGTCCAGGTTGTATTACGAGAGAGTAAATCCACTTCGCCAGATTGCAATGCAGTGAAACGCTCTTTTGCGGTGAGCGGGGTGTATTTCACTTTTGTGTCATCGCCAAATACAGCGGCGGCGACGCCACGACAAACATCAACATCAATACCAGAAAACTTGCCATCTGCATCGGCATAAGAGAATCCAGGCAATCCGTCACTGATCCCGCATTGCACAAAACCTTTTTTCTTTACAGCATCGAGCGTCGCGCCAGCATGTGCCTGATTTGCAACGGCAAGCAGCACGCTGGCGGCAGCCAGTGTGGCTATCATCATCTTTTTCATAATGCTTCCTGTGAGGCGAAAATTATCGTTATAGGACGTTTGGGAAACGCCTTTTACCTGTCTGTGGCCATCCTCTTATAAGCAAAAGTAGTGCCAGCTTTTGCGCACGATTTCGCGTCGCAATAAGCTGAGTGTAGACAGGAAATAATAAAAACAGCGCCCCGCAATGGTGCGAAAATGAAACATGCGCCACATTTTGGCGCAAAAGATTTACTCGTATTTTGCTAAGCAGAATAATGATTATTGGCGTGAGTATCGGTGGGGAGGATGTGATTAAAAAATAAATTAATGCGTTATTTCGATATTGAGGTAATGCTGCGAGATAAAATGCTTAATTAAAAGGGGATTAGCCAGCGAAATATAGCGGTGTTTAACGTATAGAAAGATTCTGTATCGTTAAACAGAGCGCGGAAGTCCGCGCTCTGTTCAGTTATTTTGACAGAGCAATGATCCCCATCGTAAGGCCAGCGACAGCCGCCGCCCCGCCAGCAATAGCTCCGGCAGTTTCCCAGTTATCCTGTGTTGTACCTTTCATACAGGTATTGGTGTGAACCAGGCGTCCCTGATCGTCATAAACTGGAACGCAGGGGGAATCGTGAGCACAGCCCGCCAGCAATGCGGTGAGCAATGCCACAGGAATTAATCTTTTCATGGTGTTACCTCAGTAATAACGCTATCGCTTAATAAGTTAACTCTCTTATTAGCGAGCTGAATGCCATTTTATCACTGGAGGTTATAAATCTTGCGGAATGAATAATGACAAATTATGTGAATTGTAAAAATAGTGAAGGGAGCATGGGCTATAGAAAGTTATTAAAGAGTGAGTGGAAGATTATCTTATTAATTTTTATGGTGTTCAGTGGAATTAATAAAGGCGCCCGAAAGCGCCTTTATGTTTCTGATTTATCCTTTAAAGCAACGGCGGATCACGACAAAGAACACCGGTACGAAGAAAATCGCCAGCAATGTTGCAGAGACCATTCCGCCCATTACACCGATACCCACTGCGTTCTGCGCACCACTGCCGGCGCCATTACTGATAGCCAGCGGTAATACACCGAGAATAAAGGCGAGAGAGGTCATCAGGATAGGACGCAGACGCATACGTACTGCCATCAGTGTCGCTTCGACAACACCTTTCCCCTCTTTCTCCATCAGATCTTTAGCGAACTCAACAATCAATATGGCGTTTTTGGCCGACAAGCCAATTGTCGTTAACAAGCCCACCATAAAGTAAACGTCATTTTTTTGATTAAAGATTGTCGCGGCCAGCAGCACGCCAACAATCCCTAACGGCACGACCAACATAACCGAGACAGGTATTGACCAGCTTTCATAGAGCGCAGCAAGGCACAGGAAAACCACTACGAAGGAGATTGCCACCAAAGCAGGAGCCTGGTTACCCGATAAGCGTTCCTGGTACGACATACCTGTCCAGTCATAACCAATGCCTGCCGGTAATTTTGACGCAAGGTTTTCCATCAACGCCATGGCATCGCCGGAACTGGTTCCTGGCGCGGCTTCCCCCTGAATTTCCATTGACGGCAGACCGTTGTAGCGTTCCAGTCGCGGAGAACCATACACCCAATGTGAAGTGGTAAAGGAAGAGAATGGCACCATTTCGCCGTTGGCGCTGCGAACATAAAGTTTATCGACATCTTCTGGCAGCATACGGAATTTGGCATCTGCCTGAACATAAACTTTTTTCACGCGACCACGATCGATGAAGTCGTTAACGTAAGTCCCGCCCAACGCCGTAGAAATGGTCTGATTGATGTCAGAAAGCGATACGCCTAATGCCTGCGCCTTTTCCTGGTCAACTTCAAGTTTGAATTGCGCGGTGTCTTCCAGACCATTGGGACGCACGCTGACTAAGCTGGCAGGGTGTTGCGCCGCCATACCAAGCAACTGGTTACGGGCCTGGGTTAGGGCATCGTGACCCAGCCCTGCCTGATCAATTAACTCAAAGTCGAAACCCGTTGCCGTGCCCAGTTCAACAATAGCAGGCATATTAAACGGAATGACAAAACCGTCGCGGATCTTACCCAGCTCCATTTTGGCGCGATGGATGACCGCTTCCGCGCTGTTTTCGTCGCCACTACGCTCTTCCCACGGTTTCAGGCTAACGAAGGCCATGCCTGCGTTTTGTGCCTGACCGCTGAAGCTAAACCCGTTAACCGTAAAGACACTTTCAACGTTTGCTTTTTCATTGTGCAGGTAGTAATCCGTCACCTGATCCAACACTTTTTGCGTCCGCTCTTGCGTCGCGCCAGCGGGTAACTGAATCATGGTCAGAAAGACACCCTGATCCTCTTCAGGTAAGAAGGAAGACGGAAGACGTAAAAACAACACCACCATTCCTGCAACAATCAGCGCATAGATCAGTAAATATCGTCCTGTGGAACCGAGGATTTTGCCGACGCTGTTAGTGTAATGATTAACGCTATGATCGAAGGTGGTATTAAACCAGCCGAAGAAACCGCCCTTATTTTCGTGATGCTCAGCAGAGACGGTTTTGAGCAGCGTTGCACATAACGCAGGGGTAAGGATCAATGCCACCAGTACGGAAAGCGCCATTGCTGAAACAATGGTGATAGAGAACTGGCGATAAATTGCCCCTGTGGAACCGCCGAAGAATGCCATCGGAATAAATACCGCTGACAGCACCATCGCGATACCCACCAGTGCACCCTGAATTTGCGACATTGATTTTTCCGTCGCTTCTTTTGGCGGGAGCTTATCCTCCATCATCACGCGCTCGACGTTCTCCACCACCACTATCGCATCATCGACGAGCAGCCCAATGGCAAGCACCATCCCGAACATCGTTAGTGTGTTGATGGAGTAACCAAAAGCGGCGAGGATGGCAAACGTCCCTAACAACACCACGGGCACCGCAATGGTGGGGATCAGCGTTGCTCGCATATTCTGCAAGAACAGATACATCACCAGGAACACCAGCATAATGGCTTCGAACAGCGTTTTTACCACTTCGTGAATAGAAAGCTGGACGAATGGCGTGGTGTCATAAGGGTAGAGAACTTTCATTCCCTGCGGGAAGAATGGCTGTAATTCCGCTAGTTTTTCCTTAATGGCTTTCGCGGTATCGAGAGCGTTCGCACCGGTTGCCAGCTTAATACCCAGACCCGCCGCCGGTTTACCGTTGATGCGAGCGATAACGTTATAGTTTTCACCGCCTAGTTCAACCCGTGCGACATCTTTCAGGCGCACAACCGAACCATCGCTGTTCACACGCAGGGTAACTTTGCCGAACTCTTCCGGATTTTTTAATCGCGTCTGAGCAATAATCGAGGCGTTCAACTGTTGCCCTGGTAACGCTGGCGTTCCGCCCAACTGTCCGGCAGCAATCTGATCGTTTTGCACTTTCAACTGGTTAATTACATCAACCGGTGTCAGCTTATATTTGTTCAGCAGATCGGCGTCCAGCCAGATACGCATCGCATACTGTGCGCCAAAGAGTTGCACGTCACCAACGCCATTCAGGCGGCTAAGCGTATCTTTAACGTTAGAGGCCACATAGTCCGAGATATCGTCCTGTGTGGTGCCTGGGTCATCAGAGACGAAACCCGCCACCATTAAATAGCTGCTACTGGACTTTTCAACGCTGATCCCCTGCTGTTGAACTTCCTGCGGCAGCAACGGCGTGGCGAGCTGGAGTTTGTTCTGCACCTGCACTTGCGCGATATCTGGATCGGTTCCGGACTGGAAGGTGAGGGTAATTGTCACGCTACCGGCGGAATCGCTGGTGGAGGACATATACATCAGGTTATCGATACCATTCATATTCTGTTCGATAACCTGCGTCACCGTATCCTGCACGGTCTGCGCATCAGCGCCCGGATAGTTTGCCGAAACAGAAACCGCAGGCGGCGCAATGGTTGGGTACTGGGCGACGGGCAATTGTAAGATCGCCAGTACGCCCGCCATCATCAGAATAATGGCCAGCACCCATGCAAATATCGGTCGTCGAATAAAAAAGTTTGCCATGTCAGATTGCCTTACTTCGATGCAGTATCTGCGGGGGTATCGGTAGTGGCTTTAACCTGTTCTCCCGGACGCGCTTTTTGCAGGCCGCTGACAATGACTTGATCGCCAGATTTCAGCCCTTCGCTAATCAACCATTTATCGCCAATCGCCTGGCTGGCAACGACAGGGCGCGCTTCAACCTGGCTTTTATCGTTCACAATCAGCACGGTTGCGTCACCACGTGGTGTGCGGCTAACGCCTTGTTGCGGGATAAGAATGGCATCAGGTTGTACGCCTTCATCAATCCGTGCGCGCACAAACATACCCGGCAAAAGCGTATGTTGCGGGTTAGGGAAGACCGCGCGTAGGGTTATGGAGCCGGTGCTTTCATCAACGGTCACATCGGAGAATTGCAGCGTGCCTTTCAGGGGATAGGTTTGACCGTTTTCCATGACCAGTTCTACGTTGCTGGTGGCATTTTCCTTATGCAAATTCCCTTGCTCTACGGATTGCTTCAGCCTCATGAAATCGTTGCTGGATTGAGTAACGTCGACGTAGATAGGATCAAGTTGCTGGACAGTCGCCAGTTCAGTCGTTTGCCCGTTAGTGACAAGAGCACCTTCGGTCACAGTAGATTTGCCGATACGTCCGCTAATGGGCGCAGTCACTTTGGTATAAGCGAGATTGATGCGGGCGCTTTCGACCGTGGCTTTTGCGGCAATTACGGCGGCATCGGCCTGGCGAGCATCAGCAATGGCCTGGTCGTACTCCTGCTGACTGATGTATTTCGTACCCACGAGCGGAACGTAACGTTTTACCGTCAAATGCGCGATGGAGGCGGCGGCTTCACTTTTCGCCAGTTCGCCTTTCGCGCTGTCATAACTTGCCTGATAGGTCGCTGGATCGATCTGGTACAGGGACTGGCCTGCCTGCACATCGCTGCCTTCAGTGATATTACGATTCAGTACGATCCCACTAACCTGTGGGCGAACTTCGGCAATACGAAAAGCATTGGTGCGCCCTGGTAATTCAGTTTTTACTTCTAACGGGGCCGTTTTCACAACATGAACGGTAACCTGCGGTTCACCGACGTGAGCTTTCTCTTCTCCCTTATCGTTACAACCCGCGATTAAAGCAGCGGAGATCAGAATAAAGGAGGGCAGGAGGAAAAACCTGGCATGTTTCGTCATTACTATTCCTCAAAAAAACCAAAAGCGCGTTATTTACCCAAAAAGGCAACGCGTTAACTCGCAGAAAGAAAAAATACAGTTCGCTATCCTACAAATTATCATTCGTCGATGTAAGGAATAGTTATGAATACTGGCGTCTCAAGGCACATAAACACAAAAAAAGATTAATATTCTGATGTTTTGTTTTGATGCGAATTGAATGAGGTGGAATTAAATTCACGCAAATGGAAATATATATTGATTAAGTGAATGAATTTTAGATAAACAATACATATGATTTATTTGACGATTTATAGCAACTCAATATTAGCCTCTCGTATAAATACACATCAGGTGATAGATTAACCTGCGCTATTTTCTCACCCTGTGTCTAATATATTTATTTTCTGAATAATTAACTATGGCCAAAAGAACTAAAGCCGAAGCCCTGAAGACCCGGCAAGAACTGATTGAAACCGCCATCGCCCAGTTTGCACTACATGGCGTAAGCAAAACGACGCTCAATGACATCGCCGACGCCGCTAACGTCACGCGTGGCGCTATCTACTGGCACTTCGAAAACAAGACCCAGTTGTTTAATGAAATGTGGCTGCAACAGCCATCATTGCGGGAGTTAATCCAGGAGCGGCTGGCGGCAGGTTCAGACCATAACCCGTACCAGCAATTGCGTGAAAAACTGATTGTTGGCTTGCAATATATTGCCGAAACTCCCCGCCAACAGGCATTACTGCAAATCTTATATCACAAATGTGAATTTAATGATGAGATGCTGGCAGAGGCAGTAATACGCGAGAAGATGGGCTTTAATCCGCAGACTCTCCACGAAGTATTGCAATCATGTCAGCAACAAGGTTGTGTGGCAAATAACCTCGATTTAGATGTCGTGATGATTATTATTGATGGCGCCTTCAGCGGTATTGTTCAAAACTGGTTAATGAATATGGCGGGTTACGATCTTTATAAACAAGCACCCGCATTAGTCGATAACGTATTAAGAATGTTCATGCCAGATGAAAACATAACGAAATTAATTCATCAAACAAATGAATTAAGTGTCATGTAAATTTACATTCTGTCCTGAAAATTCAGCTCATCACAGTTAACCAGTTTAAGTGGATTAACCGAGTTCATATTGCGGCATTTGTCTGTTTCTGTTGCCAGCAGTTCAATCCATTGCATCAGTAAAGCATCAAACAGAAAAACGGAGATAGCGAAAACGACGAGCCACCAATACTTGCGAATCATTACCTGAACCTGTGCATGTTTAACTTGGTCTGGCAGGAAATATACACGAAATGAATAATCTGAAAACCAGGCTTACACTTCCTTTACTTTGCAATGAGATCGGGGTCAACTTCGCTTAACCGACTTCGTTTTGAGAGGTTGCTGGTTTTTCTTTTTTTCACTTTCGCCAAATCTTCCACAGAGTAATGTGACACGACATCCAGCCGTCGAAGTCCCATCTTGATGTACTCGCTGTTAATCTCAATACCAATGAATTTTCGCCCGCTGGCGACGGCTACGGCACCGGTAGTAAAGCTACCGGCAAACGGGTCGAGAACGACATCGCCAGGGTTGGAAGAGGCGAGAATAATGCGCTTCAGTAATGCTTCCGGTTTTTGCGTCGGATGGTTTTCATATTCATCCATCAAATAACGCACGCGCGGAAAATCCCAGACATTACCCGGTACTTTTTGATGATTGTAAGGCTGTGGAGGATTTTTACGGTAATCGATCAACGCGCGCTGCGATCCGGTTTTAGCTTCTACCAGAATAGCATCACCGTTGAACGTGTAGTTTTTTGCATCTTTCACCATCATCAGGATGGGTTCGTACATGGAGCCATAGTGTTTCTTCGCCTGCACCCCAGAACTGTCATATGACCAGACGATGCGACTTTTGATGGTAAAGATCTTGCGGCACTGGAGATCGATAAAGGGCATGTTTTCCGTGCTGTTCATGATGTACATACTGCCCTGCTTTTTCAGAACGCGGTGGCACTCTGCAATCACTTCAAACAGCCAGTCGATAAACAGTTCTTCTTTCCAGGCTTCGATCAGACCATCAAAATTTTTACCGATGTTATAGGGTGGGTCGGCAAAGATCAGATCGACGCTTTCGGTGGGTAGTTTTTTAAGCTCGGCAAGTGCATCACCGTGAATAATAGTCTTAGCTTCATTACCAAACCGGGTCGGTTCACATCCTGTTCTCATGGTCACTCCCTTTGTGACACCTATAAAAAAGGCGCTTCCCCATGCCGAGTAGCGCCTTTTTAATCAAGCATTTAGCTAACCTGAATTAGTTCATGCCGTACTTTTTCAATTTTTTACGCAGCGTACCACGGTTGATGCCCATCATCAGCGCAGCACGGGTCTGGTTACCACGGGTGTATTGCATCACCATGTCCAACAGGGGCTGTTCTACTTCAGCCAGTACCAGCTCATAGAGGTCATTCACATCCTGACCATTCAGTTGAGCAAAATAGTTCTTCAGTGCCTGTTTAACCGAGTCACGCAGGGGTTTTTGGGTTACCTGATCCTGAGAGTTAACGGTAGAAACGGTCAGTACGTCAGAATTTACGCGTTGTTCGAACATAGTTCTGTCAGCTCTTTATTTCTGTTTACGCAAAATTTTCGAAGTATGCCTCCAACGCCTCCAGCTGTTCGCTGGCATCCTCAATGGCGTTGAATGTGCGCCGAAACTGGTCATTTGGAGCGTGTTCCTGGAGATACCAGGAAACGTGTTTACGTGCAATTCGGTATCCTTTTGCCGGACCATAAAAGTCATGCAGTTCCCGAACGTGCGCGCAAAGCAAGCGCTTAACCTCTGCCAAAGGCAGCGGGGGCAGCAACTCCCCAGTGTCCAGATAATGCTGGATTTCCCGAAAGATCCAGGGTCTTCCCTGAGCTGCACGGCCTATCATCAGAGCATCCGCCCCTGTATAGTCGAGCACAGCTCTGGCTTTAAGCGGGTCAGTAATGTCGCCATTCGCGATAACCGGAATGGAAACTTTCTGCTTAACTGCCCGAATACTGTCGTACTCAGCTTCTCCATTGAACAAACAGGCGCGTGTACGGCCATGAATGGTCAGAGCCTGAATGCCACAGTCTTCAGCCAGTTGGGCAATCTCTTCACAGTTACGGTGTTCTGGCGCCCAGCCGGTGCGAATCTTCAGGGTAACAGGAACGTCCACTGCATTGACGACCTCGGTAAGGATCGATTTAACGACATCCGGGTACTGCAAGAGGGCTGAACCTGCGAGCTTGCGATTCACTTTTTTAGCCGGGCAACCCATATTGATATCAATAATCTGGGCACCGCTTTCCACGTTAATACGTGCTGCATCTGCCATTTCTTTCGGATCGCTACCAGCAATTTGCACGGTGCGAATACCGGGTTCATCAATGTGCACCATCCGTAAACGAGATTTGTCGCTTTCCCAAACCTGAGGGTTAGAAGACATCATCTCGGATACTGTCAATCCGGCTCCCATCTCGTAGCACAACGTCCGAAAAGGTCTGTCTGTAATGCCAGCCATGGGCGCTGCGATCAGGCGATTTCTGAGCTGATATTGTCCGATGCGCATGAGTTAAGAAATGACCATACTGTGACTGCAAGGCGGCGTATATTACGCATTTTTTGCACGAGATGAAAGGCCAAACTTTGACCAATCCTCTGAGATGGATCAAAGAATTGCATTTAAAATGAGCGTAGCGCGATAATTAATCATAAAAATCATCATATTAGAAAATAGTGACTAAAATTTACACTCAAAGAAATTTGAGTAAGTTCTCAATTTTTCTTTATGAATGAAAATTTTGGCACGCAAAATTGCGTAAATAATCAGCAAATTTACGTGCCTTTTGTGACCTTGCTCGCACTTCGCCCTGCATCACCATGTGGTGATGCGAAGGTTAATTCTTACGACCAGTAATGCGACACCACTCTTCTTTTTCCACAACCGGGTCCAGAGCGAAGCTGTCGACATAAGCTTCGCAAACGCTCTCCGCCTGGCTTGCCAGAATACCGGAAAGGCCCAGCAAACCGCCTGAAACCGGCAGGACGCTGATTAACGGTGCCAGTTCACGTAATGGGCCTGCGAGGATATTAGCGACCACCACGTCGGCTTTCATTTCTTCTGGCTGATCTTTCGGGAGATAGAGTTCCAGACGCTCGGAAACGCCATTGCGTTCAGCGTTGTCACGGCTTGCCTGAATAGCCTGCGGGTCGATATCAATACCAATAGCTTTTGCTGCACCAAGTTTCAGCGCCGCGATAGCCAGAATGCCGGAGCCACAACCAAAGTCGATGACCGTTTTACCGGTTAAATCGAGGCTGTCGAGCCATTGCAGGCACAGAGAGGTGGTTGGATGAGTCCCTGTACCAAACGCCAGGCCTGGGTCTAACATTACGTTGACAGCGTTTTCGTCCGGCACATCACGCCAGCTTGGGCAGATCCACAGACGTTCACCAAAGCGCATTGGGTGGAAATTATCCATCCATTCGCGCTCCCAGTCTTTATCTTCCAGTTGTTCGATTTTATGCGCGAAGCCCGCGCCGAGCAGCGGATGGTTTTCCAGAATCGCCACAACTTCATTCATGTCAGTTTCAGCGTCGAACAGACCTATCACATCGGTATCGCCCCACAGGCGAGTTTCGCCAGGCAGCGGCTCAAACACCGGTGTATCGTGGGTGTCCTGAAAAGTGATAGAAACGGCACCCGCTTCCATCAGCGCATCGCTAAGATCTTCTGCGTTCGCGCCGGTGGTGTTCAGTTTCAGTTGGATCCAAGGCATGGCAAAACTCTTTATTTATCAGTAGTCAAAACGGTAGCTTGCGGGACGGATGTACCGAAACGGTTTCCGACCAGGAAAGCCAGCAAACTTAGCAGTAACGAGGGCACGATAGGATGGAAGCCCAGGTACTGAATATTCAGCGTCGCAAGTACGGCATACAGCACGCCGCCGACGATCATGGCACTTAGCGCGCCTTTGGCGTTGGCGCGTTCCCAGTAAAGACCCAGCACCAGCGGCCACAGGAAAACGGCTTCCAGCCCACCAAAGGCCAGCAAATTCAGCCAGATGATCATTTCTGGCGGCTTCCAGGCGGCAAGCAGCAGCAACGCGCCGAGAACTAACGTAATTACAGCCGACATCCGCTTCAGACGCGTCTCATTTTGCATTTGATCCGGACGGATATTCAGATAGAGATCTTTAATGATCGTAGCGGAACTTTGCAGCAATTGGGCGTTGATTGTCGACATGATCGCAGCCATTGGTGCAGCAAGGAAGATCCCGGCAGCAAACGGTGGCAGCACTTTTACCATCAACGTTGGGATCACCAGATCCGGTACGGTGAGATCGGGGATCACTGCCCGACCTAACGCTCCGGCAAGGTGCATACCAAACATCAGGATCGCCACCACAACCGTACCAATGATGATCCCACGATGTACTGCTTTACTGTCTTTATAAGAGATGCAGCGCACAGCGGTATGCGGCAGACCAATCACGCCAAAACATACCAGCACCCAGAACGACGTCATAAAGGCTGGCGACAAAATATCGTCAGCACCTTGCGGCGTAACCAGCTGCGGATCGATGGTTTGCAGCGTCTCTACTGCGTTGCTTAAGCCGCCAGCAGCATGGACCACGCCGACCAGCAGCACAATGGTGCCAATCAGCATCACCAGCCCTTGCATAGTGTCGTTCAGCACGCTGGCGCGGAAGCCGCCAAAGGCGGTATACAACGCAATGCTGATACCGAAAATCAGCAGGCCGGTTTCATAAGGAATACCCGCAGCGGTTTCCAGCAGGCGCGCACCGCCGATAAACTGCACGGTCATCGCACCAACGAACGCAACCAGCAAACTCAAACTTGCCAGCCACACCAGAAGACGGCTCTGGTAACGGGCAAACAGCATATCGTTCAGCGTTACTGCATTGTAACGGCGCGCGAGAATCGCGAACTTTTTGCCGAGAATACCGAGCGAAAGCCAGACTGCCGGTAGCTGGATCATCGCCAGTAATACCCAGCCCAGCCCGTATTTATAAGCAGCACCAGGCCCGCCGATAAACGAACTGGCACTGATATAGGTTGCGGTGAGCGTCATCGCCAGCACAATACCGCCCATAGAACGGCTGCCGAGGAAATACTCATTAAGGAACGTGCCCGCGCTCCGTTTACGCATCGCGTAGACAGAGATCCCGAACACCACCACCAGATAGGCGACCAGCGGTAGAATTACTTCAAGCTGCATCGTCATCCTCCAGCGGGATATCGCGATAGATAAATTTCACCATCGCCCAGCACAGTCCAATAAACAGCAGCGGCGTCAGGATGCAGGCCATCTCAAACCAGCGTGGAAAGCCGGTAAAACCGGGGGCAACGCCAGGTAAGTAAGCGGCTACTAACCATACCGCCAGATACAAAAGGGTCAGCCCCAGCGCCCAGCGCGCCTCTTTATGGGCCTGAACAAAACGAGTGTCCATTTTTTGTCCCTGATGGGTGAAGAAAGCGGGGATTGTACCTTATGGGGCTTGTCGATCCCCAGAAATAAAAAAGGCCGGAAAATCCGGCCTTTTGACGTTTTTGCAGTTTTATTTTTCCTGAAGACCGAGTTTTTTCTCCAGATAGTGGATGTTAGTGCCACCATGCTGGAAGTTCTCGTCGTTCATGATGCGGATCTGCAGATCAACGTTGGTTTTGATGCCGTCGATGATCAGCTCCTGCAGCGCATTCTTCATGCGTGCAATTGCCACGTCACGGTTTTCACCGTAGCAAATCAGTTTGCCGATCATTGAGTCATAGTACGGCGGCACGGTGTAGCCAGCGTAGATATGAGACTCCCAACGCACGCCAAAACCGCCAGGTGCGTGGAAACGGGTGATTTTGCCCGGGCTTGGCAGGAAGGTGTTCGGATCTTCGGCGTTGATACGGCATTCCACCGCATGGCCGCGAACGTGAACTTCTTCTTGCTTGATCGACAGCGGTTGACCTGCCGCGATACGCAGCTGTTCTTTGATCAGGTCAACGCCGGTGATCATTTCAGTAACCGGGTGTTCTACCTGAATACGGGTGTTCATTTCGATGAAATAGAACTCGCCGTTTTCGAACAGGAACTCGAAAGTACCTGCACCGCGATAGCCGATATCAACACACGCTTTAGCGCAACGTTCGCCGATGTAACGACGCAGTTCCGGGGTAATGCCCGGTGCTGGTGCTTCTTCGACCACTTTCTGGTGACGACGCTGCATGGAGCAGTCACGTTCTGCCAGATAGATTGCGTTGCCCTGACCGTCCGCCAGTACCTGGATCTCGACGTGGCGAGGATTTTCCAGGTACTTCTCCATATAAACCATATCATTGCTAAAAGCAGCTTTCGCTTCCGCACGGGTCATGGAGATAGACTGCGCCAGTTCAGCGTCGCTGCGCACAACGCGCATACCGCGACCGCCGCCGCCGCCGGAGGCTTTGATAATCACCGGATAACCAATGCGTTTTGCAATGGCGCGGTTTTTATCCATATCGTCGCCCAGCGGGCCGTCAGAACCCGGAACGCAAGGAACGCCAGCTTTTTTCATCGCTGCAATTGCAGACACTTTGTCGCCCATCAGGCGAATAGTGTCTGCTTTCGGGCCGATGAAGATAAAGCCAGAGCGTTCAACCTGCTCGGCAAAATTAGCGTTTTCGGAAAGGAAGCCGTAACCCGGATGGATTGCTACTGCGCCGGTGATTTCAGCGGCGCTGATGATAGCCGGGATGTTCAGATAACTTTTTACTGACGGAGCCGGGCCAATACAGACCGTTTCATCTGCCAGTAATACGTGTTTTAAATCGCGATCCGCGCTGGAGTGCACAGCGACAGTCTTAATGCCCAGTTCTTTACAGGCACGAAGAATACGCAATGCAATCTCGCCACGGTTGGCAATAACAATTTTATCCAGCATGTTCGCCTCGTTACTCGATGACGACCAGCGGCTCGTCAAATTCTACCGGTTGTCCACTTTCGACCAGAATTGCTTTCACAGTACCGGATTTGTCTGCTTCGATCTGGTTCATCATTTTCATGGCTTCAACGATGCACAGGGTATCGCCCACGTTCACTTTCTGACCCACTTCGATGAACGCTTTCGCGTCCGGGCTTGGGGTGCGATAGAAAGTACCAACCATTGGGGAACGTACGATGTGACCACTGATTTCCGCTGCTGCTGGCGCTTCCATGGAAGGAACGGTCGCCGGAGCGGCTGCGTTAGATTGAGCTGGCTGCTGCATCATCGGTGCAGCGTAAGCTTGTTGCATCATCGGGAAACTAGCGGCAGGTGCTGCACGGCTGATGCGTACTGACTCTTCGCCTTCAGAAATTTCCAGTTCAGAGATGCCTGATTCTTCAACCAGCTCGATCAGTTTTTTAATCTTACGAATATCCATGAGTGGGTTCCGTACTCTTTGTTTAGTGTGATTGTGACAGGCGTTTCACCGCCGTCTGTAAAGCGTATGCCCCGACAGCTGTATGCATAGCGATAAATTCCAGCTGACCGGGACGCCGGTCTATTTTGCCCCAGAGCGTCAATGTGAGACTTGACGGACATTGTGTAGCGATCTGCTGCTATCCTCCGGCAAAAAACAAAATATACCTTCGTTGCGCCATTGTCACCTTTTCCGCAGCTTAAAAACCGCGTTAGGGAGAACGAAGTCGCACATTATAACGATTTCGTAGCAATTGGCAGCTAAATACTGGTCTTATCAGGGAAGATAATCAACAGCTAACATGTAAATAACTTTCAACGCCGTGCATTTTGCAACAAGCCGCACAGTTCATGAAATTAGCGCCACCATTGACGGAACTTCTTAAAACGTAAGGCTAAAAGCAGTAAAGCCAGCCCGGCGTAGATAACCGGCTGTGGTGAGATAATCTTCACTGACCACAGATAATGTATGGGAGCCAGGATCGCGACCAGATAGACGAAGTTATGCAACTGTTGCCAGCGTTTACCTAAGTTTCGCTGCATCGCCTGCGTGGAAGTGAATGCTAAAGCCAGTAAAATCAGCCAACTGACAATGCCGAGCGTTAAATAAGGTCTGGTGATTAATTCCTGACCGAATAACGTCAGGTTATTCACGCCCAGTTCCAGTAAGGCATAACTGGTTAAGTGCAGCGTTGCCCAGGCGAAACACCATAAACCTAGCAGGCGGCGGGTGCGTATCAATAAGGGCTGTTTAGCATAGCGCGCTAGTGGCGTAATTAATAAGGTCGCCAGCAAGAATTTCAGCGCAGTCCGACCAGTAAAATGCTGAATATCTTTCACCGGATCGGCGCTTAATCCGCCATGATTGATTGCCCATACCAGCCAGACAAACGGTAAAAATCCGGCAAGATGCAGGCAAACTTTCAGCCATGTCACTTGTTTTGCTGTCAGTCGCACTTAAAAATTCTCCCGTAAATCCAGGCCACGATAAAGCGACGCTACTTGATCGGCATATCCGTTAAACAGCAACGTAGGCTGGCGTTGTACATCCAGAATGCCGCCTGAACCAATAAAACGTTCGGTGGCCTGCGACCAACGGGGATGATCAACATGCGGATTGACGTTGGCGTAAAAGCCATATTCATTGGGCGCAGCCAGATTCCAGGTGGTTGGCGGACGTTCGCGGGTCAGCTTAATGCTGACAATCGATTTAATCCCTTTAAAGCCATATTTCCACGGCACAATCAGCCGCACCGGTGCGCCATTTTGTGGTGGTAGCGCCTTGCCATAGACACCGACGGTCATCAGCGTGAGTGGATGCATCGCTTCGTCGAGACGTAATCCTTCTATATAAGGATATTTCAGGCCGCCGCCAATAAACCGGTCCTGCTGGCCTGGCATCTGTTCCGGCGCATAAATGGTTTCGAAGGCGACGTATTTTGCGTTACTGGTTGGTTCCGCCAGTGCCAGTAATTTGTGCAGCGGGAAACCAATCCACGGTACGACCATCGACCATGCTTCCACGCAGCGCATACGGTAAATCCGCTCTTCCAGCGGGAAACGACGGGTTAAGGCTTCGTGGTCGAGCGTTAACGGTTTGGCGACTTCACCACTGATTTTCAACGTCCACGGATCGGTTTTCAGGCTGCCGGCATTTGCCGCTGGGTCCGCTTTATCCAGCCCGAACTCATAGTAGTTGTTATAGCCGGAAACTTTATCTTCCGGCGTGAGCGGCAGATTATTTTGCCAGGCGGCAGGTTTACTAAACTCCAGCGGCTTCCCGGCAGGTGCGGGCGGGCGATCGTTGCCCTTAAACCAGTTAAGCAGGTCGGCATGTGTAGTGGTTGGCAGAGAAAGTGCAGCTGCGCTGATGCCTAATGTTTTCAGAATCTGCCGGCGTTGCATAAAAAAAGCCGATTCGGCAGTGACATCGGCTTCTGTAAATTGACGAATTTTTTTCATAACAGACTCCCGGTATGCTCCTGATTACTATGGCAGGGAGAATGTCAAAGTGCTGCTAAAATTCGTTAGTTATATGTAAATTATTTTGTACGAAATCTTAACTTATTTTTACCAGTGTGCGCCCCTGCACTTGGTTATTAATAATGGCTTCGGCAAACTTCGGTGCCTCTGTCAGTGAGATTTCTTTTGCTGCCTGTGAATAGAATGATTCCGGTAGATCAGCGACCAGACGCTGCCAGGCCTGCGCCCGACGAGCTGGTGGCGTCATGACTGAATCCACTCCTTGCAGACGGACGTTGCGCAGAATAAACGGCATTACCGTGGTTGGCAGAGCAAAGCCACCCGCCAGACCACAAGCCGCCACGCAACCGCCGTAGTTCATTTGTGCCAGTACTTTCGCCAGTACTTTGTCACCAACGGTGTCAATTGCGCCTGCCCAGAGTTGTTTTTCCAGGGGACGGGATTCAGCAAACTCATCGCGCGGCAGAATACGGCTGGCGCCTAAACTTTTCAGATACTCATGGGTACTTTCGCGACCAGATACAGCAACGACCTGATAACCTAACTTATGCAACAGCGCCACGGCTGTACTGCCGACGCCGCCGCTGGCACCCGTCACCACAATCTCGCCATCCTGCGGACGAATACCGGCATCTTCCAGTGCCATTACGCACAGCATGGCGGTAAACCCGGCAGTACCGATAATCATCGCTTTACGCGCGTCCAGACCTTGCGGCATCGCAACAAGCCAGTCACCTTTTACGCGCGCCTGTTGTGCCAGCCCGCCCCAGTGGTTTTCACCGACGCCCCAACCCGTCAGTAACACTTCCTGACCGGCATGAAAACGAGGATCTTCACTGGCGCGTACCGTTCCGGCGAAGTCAATGCCAGGAATCATCGGAAAATTACGGATGATTTTTCCTTTACCAGTAATCGCCAGTGCATCTTTATAATTCAGACTCGACCACTGGACATCGACCGTCACATCGCCTTCCGGCAGGCGACTTGCGTCCAGAGTCTGTACAGATGCGAGGGTTTTACCGTCCTGCTGTTCTAAAAGTAACGCCTGCATAAGAGATCCTCATGTGCATGATGGATTGGAAAATAATTTCTGAAGACTATACTCGCTAATGGAAAAGCAAAGCCGATGAAGCGCAATAAATTGCGAGATAAATCTGATTTGCTAGTATGCCCGCGTCCTCACTATCGGAGTTAACACAAGGATGAGATTAACGACGAAATTTTCGGCCTTTGTCACGCTGCTCACCGGGTTAACAATTTTTGTGACTCTGCTGGGCTGCTCGCTTAGTTTCTACAACGCCATTCAGTATAAGTTTAGTCATCGTGTTCAGGCAGTGGCGACGGCGATCGATACCCACCTTGTGTCGAATGACTTCAGCACATTGAGGCCACAAATCAGCGAACTGATGATGTCTGCAGATATCGTTCGCGTGGATCTTTTGCACGATAAAAAACAGGTTTATACCCAGTCCCGCAATGGTAGTTACCGTCCGGTGGGAACCAGCGATCTGTTTCGCGAACTGACTGTACCGTTGATTAAACATCCGGGGATGTCGCTGCGTTTGGTTTATCAGGATCCGATGGGCAACTATTTCCACTCGTTGATGACCACCGCACCGCTCACCGGTGCGATTGGATTTATCATTATTATGCTCTTCCTGGCAGTACGCTGGTTACAGCGGCAACTTGCCGGGCAAGAACTGCTGGAAACCCGCGCCACACGTATTTTAAATGGCGAGCGAGGCTCGAATGTGTTGGGAACCATCTATGAATGGCCGCCCAGAACCAGCAGTGCGCTGGATACGCTGCTTTGTGAAATTCAGAACGCACGCGAACAGCACAGTCGTCTTGATACACTGATTCGCTCCTATGCTGCTCAGGACATCAAAACCGGCCTTAATAACCGACTCTTTTTCGATAATCAGTTAGCAACGTTACTGGAAGATCAGGAGAAAGTGGGGACTCACGGGATCGTGATGATGATCCGCCTGCCGGATTTCAATATGTTGAGCGATACCTGGGGACACAGCCTGGTTGAAGAACAACTCTTCACCCTGACAAATCTGTTATCGACATTTATGATGCGTTATCCCGGGGCGCTATTGGCGCGTTATCACCGTAGCGATTTCGCCGTGCTGTTGCCACACCGGACATTAAAAGAGGCGGAGAGTATTGCCGGGCAATTGATCAAGGCGGTCGATACCTTACCGACGAATAAAATGCTGGATCGTGATGATATGATTCACATCGGCATCTGTGCCTGGCGTAGCGGGCAGGATACCGAACAGGTGATGGAACATGCGGAATCCGCCACGCGCAATGCAGGATTACAGGGCGGCAATAGCTGGGCTATTTACGATGACTCGTTACCTGAAAAAGGGCGCGGTAACGTTCGTTGGCGTACGCTCATCGAGCAAATGCTGAGTCGCGGCGGCCCGCGTCTTTATCAGAAACCGGCGGTTACCCGTGAAGGGCAGGTTCATCACCGCGAACTGATGTGTCGTATCTTTGATGGTAACGAAGAGGTCAGTTCGGCGGAATATATGCCGATGGTGTTGCAGTTTGGCTTATCGGAAGAGTATGACCGTCTGCAAGTCAGTCGCCTCATCCCGCTGTTACGCTATTGGCCGCAAGAAAATCTGGCGATTCAGGTCACCGTTGAGTCGTTGATTCGCCCGCGTTTCCAGCGTTGGCTACGCGATACACTGATGCAGTGTGAAAAATCACAGCGAAAACGCATAATTATTGAACTTGCAGAGGCTGATGTTGGTCAACATATCGGTCGCTTGCAACCTGTCATTCGTTTGGTGAATGCTTTAGGAGTTCGGGTCGCCGTCAACCAGGCTGGTTTGACGCTGGTAAGTACCCGTTGGATCAAAGAACTTAATGTCGAATTACTCAAGCTCCATCCGGGGCTGGTAAGAAACATTGAGAAGCGAACAGAGAATCAATTGTTGGTGCAGAGCATGGTAGAAGCGTGTTCCGGGACCAACACCCAGGTTTACGCTACTGGCGTACGTTCGCGAAGCGAGTGGCAGACCCTGATTCAGCGTGGGGTTTTGGGTGGGCAGGGGGATTTTTTTGCGTCCTCACAGCCACTTGATACTAACGTGAAAAAATATTCACAAAGATACTCGGTTTAACCTGCCGTTTGATCCGTTTTCACGTAGAATAACGCGCGCTGCGTTTCACGGGAGCGTGCTTGTCTGTTCGCCAGATTGTTGCAGCACATATGCAGATTAATGACCTTACGCAGTTGCAAACAGGCGAGGAATGCATGCTGATGCATTTAGCCTCTCTGGACTCAGGTAGAGATTTGTAACAAAGGAAACAAACTGCACTAATTTTCACCGTAGCAGATGATTTTTGCGCCTTGTCGCTGCTGCGTGTGGTTGGTAAAGTAAGCGGATTTTCTTTTCCGCCCCAGCTTTCAGGATTATCCCTTAGTATGTTGAAAAAATTTCGTGGCATGTTTTCCAATGACTTGTCCATTGACCTGGGTACTGCGAATACCCTCATTTATGTAAAAGGACAAGGCATCGTATTGAATGAGCCTTCTGTGGTGGCTATTCGTCAGGATCGTGCCGGTTCACCGAAAAGCGTAGCTGCAGTAGGTCATGACGCGAAGCAGATGCTGGGCCGTACGCCGGGCAATATTGCTGCCATTCGCCCAATGAAAGATGGCGTTATCGCTGATTTCTTCGTGACTGAAAAGATGCTCCAGCACTTTATCAAACAAGTGCACAGCAACAGCTTTATGCGTCCAAGCCCGCGAGTTCTGGTTTGTGTGCCGGTTGGCGCTACCCAGGTTGAGCGCCGTGCTATTCGTGAATCCGCGCAGGGCGCAGGCGCCCGCGAAGTATTCCTGATTGAAGAGCCGATGGCCGCAGCAATCGGTGCCGGCTTGCCGGTATCTGAAGCAACCGGTTCCATGGTGGTTGATATCGGTGGTGGTACTACTGAAGTTGCCGTTATCTCTCTGAACGGTGTGGTTTACTCCTCTTCTGTACGTATCGGCGGTGACCGCTTCGACGAAGCGATCATCAACTACGTTCGTCGTAACTACGGTTCTCTGATCGGTGAAGCGACTGCAGAACGTATCAAACACGAAATCGGTTCTGCTTATCCGGGCGATGAAGTCCGTGAAATTGAAGTTCGTGGCCGTAACCTGGCAGAAGGCGTGCCACGCGGCTTTACATTGAATTCCAACGAAATCCTCGAAGCGCTGCAAGAGCCGCTGACCGGCATCGTTAGCGCGGTGATGGTTGCGCTGGAGCAGTGCCCGCCGGAACTCGCTTCCGACATTTCCGAGCGCGGAATGGTGCTCACTGGCGGTGGTGCGCTGCTGCGTAACCTTGACCGTTTGTTAATGGAAGAAACCGGCATTCCTGTTGTTGTTGCTGAAGACCCGCTGACCTGTGTGGCGCGCGGTGGCGGCAAAGCACTGGAAATGATCGACATGCACGGCGGCGACCTGTTCAGCGAAGAGTAATCGGATGCAGGCAGGGGAAGCATCTGTTTGCCCTGCCTGGTCTGATACGAGAATACGCATAACTTATGAAGCCAATTTTTAGCCGTGGCCCGTCGCTACAGATTCGCCTTATTCTGGCGGTGCTGGTGGCGCTCGGCGTTATTATTGCCGACAGTCGCCTGGGGATGTTTAGTCAAATCCGTACCTATATGGATACCGCCGTCAGTCCTTTCTACTTTGTTTCCAATGCTCCTCGAGAATTGCTGGATGGCGTATCGCAGACGCTGGCCTCGCGTGATCAGCTAGAACTTGAAAACCGGGCGTTACGTCAGGAATTGCTGTTGAAAAACAGCGAACTGCTGATGCTTGGACAATACAAACAGGAGAACGCGCGCCTGCGCGAGCTGCTGGGTTCTCCGTTGCGCCAGGATGAGCAGAAGATGGTGACCCAGGTTATCTCTACGGTTAACGATCCGTATAGCGATCAAGTCGTTATCGACAAAGGCAGCGTTAATGGAGTTTATGAAGGCCAGCCGGTCATCAGCGACAAAGGTGTTGTTGGCCAGGTGGTGGCGGTCGCCAAACTGACCAGCCGCGTGCTGCTGATTTGCGACGCGACACATGCACTGCCAATTCAGGTACTCCGTAATGATATCCGCGTAATTGCTGCGGGTAACGGTTGTACTGATGATTTACAACTTGAGCACCTGCCAGCGAATACTGATATTCGTGTTGGTGATGTATTGGTGACATCTGGTCTTGGTGGACGCTTCCCGGAAGGTTATCCGGTGGCGGTCGTCTCTTCTGTGAAACTCGATACCCAGCGCGCTTATACCGTGATCCAGGCGCGTCCGACTGCGGGGCTGCAACGTTTGCGTTATCTGCTGCTGCTGTGGGGCGCAGATCGTAACGGTGCTAATCCCATGACGCCGGAAGAGGTGCATCGCGTCGCTAATGAACGTTTGATGCAGATGATGCCGCAGGTATTGCCTTCGCCAGACGCAATGGGACCAAAACTTCCGGAACCGGCAACGGGAATTACCCAGCCAGACCCACAGCAACCTGCAACAGGTACTGCCACTAACCGCTCTCCACAAAGGGCTACGCCGCCGCAAAGTGGTGCTCAACCGCCTGCACGTGCGCCGGGAGGGCAATAGTGGCGAGATATCGTAGCCAGGGGCGCTGGGTTATCTGGCTCTCTTTCCTCATCGCCTTGTTACTACAAATTATGCCCTGGCCGGATAATCTCATCGTTTTCCGGCCAAACTGGGTATTGCTCATCTTATTGTATTGGATCCTGGCCTTGCCTCATCGCGTAAATGTGGGCACAGGTTTTGTGATGGGTGCCATACTGGATCTGATCAGTGGCTCTACGCTCGGTGTCCGGGCGTTGTCGATGAGTATCATTGCTTATCTGGTAGCACTGAAATTCCAGCTTTTCCGCAACCTGGCATTATGGCAGCAGGCACTGGTCGTCATGTTGCTTTCGCTGGTAGTGGATATTATTGTTTTCTGGGCAGAGTTTTTAGTGATCAACGTCTCTTTCAGACCCGAAGTGTTCTGGAGTAGTGTAGTCAATGGTGTGCTCTGGCCGTGGATTTTCTTGCTGATGCGCAAAATCCGTCAGCAGTTTGCAGTGCAATAAAGGTTTCTATGACTTCTCTGTATTTAGCTTCCGGTTCTCCGCGTCGTCAGGAGTTACTTGCGCAACTTGGCGTGACCTTTGAACGTATTGTTACGGGCATTGAGGAACAGCGCCATCCGCAGGAGAGCGCGCAGCAGTATGTTATGCGTCTGGCGCGTGAGAAAGCGCAAGCAGGTGTTGCTCATACTGCGCAGGATCTCCCGGTACTGGGAGCGGATACCATTGTTGTCCTGAATGGGGAAGTGTTAGAGAAACCGCGCGATGCAGAACATGCGGCGCAGATGTTGCGCAAATTATCGGGACAGACTCATCAGGTAATGACGGCGGTGGCGCTGGCAGACAGCCAGTACATTCTCGATTGTCTGGTGGTCACCGATGTGACGTTCAGAACGTTAACAGACGAAGACATCGCGGGCTATGTTGCCAGCGGTGAACCGTTAGATAAAGCAGGTGCATACGGTATTCAGGGGCTGGGTGGTTGTTTTGTCAGGAAGATAAATGGCAGCTATCACGCCGTAGTCGGCTTACCGCTGGTTGAAACGTATGAATTATTAAGTAATTTTAACGCACTGCGTGGCAAAAGGGATAAACATGACGGCTGAATTGTTGGTAAACGTAACGCCTTCGGAAACACGAGTGGCGTATATTGATGGCGGTATTCTGCAGGAAATTCATATTGAACGTGAGGCGCGACGCGGAATAGTAGGCAATATCTACAAGGGTCGTGTAAGTCGTGTACTTCCGGGTATGCAGGCGGCTTTTGTAGATATTGGGCTGGATAAAGCCGCGTTTCTTCATGCATCCGACATCATGCCGCACACCGAATGTGTGGCGGGTGAAGAACAAAAGCAGTTCACGGTGCGCGATATTTCAGAGCTGGTGCGTCAGGGACAAGATCTGATGGTGCAGGTGGTGAAAGATCCGCTTGGCACTAAAGGTGCGCGCCTGACCACAGATATCACGCTGCCATCTCGCTATCTGGTGTTTATGCCGGGCGCATCTCACGTTGGGGTTTCCCAACGCATTGAAAGTGAATCTGAACGTGAACGCCTGAAAAAAGTGGTCGCAGAGTATTGCGACGAGCAGGGCGGATTTATCATCCGTACTGCGGCGGAAGGGGTTGGCGAAGCGGAGCTGGCCTCCGATGCAGCCTACCTGAAACGTGTCTGGACCAAAGTGATGGAGCGTAAAAAGCGTCCACAGACCCGTTATCAACTGTACGGCGAACTGGCGCTGGCGCAGCGTGTTCTGCGTGATTTCGCCGACGCTGAGCTGGATCGTATTCGCGTTGACTCGCGCCTGACTTACGAAGCATTGCTTGAGTTCACCTCGGAATATATTCCTGAGATGACCAGCAAGCTGGAGCATTACACCGGACGCCAGCCAATTTTCGATCTCTTTGATGTCGAAAACGAAATCCAGCGGGCGCTGGAACGCAAAGTAGAACTGAAATCCGGCGGCTATCTGATTATCGACCAGACCGAAGCGATGACCACTGTGGACATCAATACCGGGGCGTTTGTCGGTCATCGCAATCTGGACGACACCATCTTCAATACCAATATTGAAGCGACGCAGGCTATCGCTCGCCAGTTACGGTTGCGTAACCTGGGCGGGATTATCATTATTGATTTCATCGACATGAATAATGAAGATCACCGTCGCCGCGTATTGCATTCGCTGGAACAGGCGTTGAGTAAAGACCGGGTGAAAACCAGCGTTAACGGTTTTTCTGCTCTGGGGCTGGTGGAAATGACGCGTAAACGCACCCGCGAAAGCATTGAGCACGTACTGTGTAATGAATGCCCTACCTGCCACGGTCGCGGAACGGTAAAAACCGTGGAAACGGTATGCTATGAAATCATGCGCGAGATCGTTCGCGTGCACCATGCTTACGACTCTGACCGTTTCCTGGTCTATGCTTCTCCGGCAGTAGCGGAAGCCTTGAAAGGCGAAGAATCTCACTCGCTGGCGGAAGTGGAAATTTTTGTAGGCAAGCAGGTTAAAGTACAAATCGAACCGCTCTACAACCAGGAGCAGTTTGACGTCGTAATGATGTAAACAGATGCTGGGCCGCCATCCGGCAAAGGGTTTTTGAGTCACATTTTTAGCAGACAAGGAGTGACGGGTGAGGCGATTGCCGGGGATTTTACTGCTTACTGGAGCCGCGCTCGTTGTGATCGCTGCGCTGCTGGTCAGCGGCCTGCGTATTGCTTTACCGCACCTCGACGCCTGGCGCCCGGAAATCCTTAACAAAATTGAATCCGCGACGGGTATGCCGGTGGCAGCCAGTCAGCTCTCCGCCAGTTGGCAAAATTTTGGCCCAACACTTGAAGCACACGACATCCGCGCTGAGTTGAAAGATGGCGGTGAGTTTTCGGTTAAACGCGTCACCCTGGCGCTGGATGTCTGGCAGAGCCTGCTGCATATGCGCTGGCAGTTTCGCGACCTCACTTTCTGGCAACTGCGCTTTCGCACCAATACTCCCATCACCAGTGGTGGTAGTAATGATAGCCTGGAAGCCAGCCACATCAGCGATCTGTTTCTTCGTCAGTTCGATCACTTCGATCTCCGCGATAGCGAAATCAGCTTCCTGACACCATCCGGTCAGCGCGCTGAACTGGCGATCCCGCAACTCACCTGGCTTAACGATCCACGTAGACACCGCGCGGAAGGTCAGGTAAGTCTCTCCAGTCTGACCGGACAACACGGCGTGATGCAGGTGCGCATGGATCTGCGTGATGACGAGGGACTGTTAAGCAATGGTCGCGTCTGGCTCCAGGCTAATGACATTGACCTGAAGCCGTGGCTCGGTAAATGGATGCAGGACAATATTGCGCTGGAAACGGCACAGTTCTCCCTTGAAGGCTGGATGACGATCGACAAAGGCGATGTGATCGGCGGCGATGTCTGGCTGAAACAGGGCGGTGCAAGCTGGCTGGGCGAGAAAAAAACGCATTCGCTGTCGGTGGATAATCTGACCGCGCACATAACGCGCGAACATTCGGGCTGGCAGTTTTCCATTCCTGATACGCGGATCACCATGGACGGCAAACCCTGGCCGAGTGGAGCTTTGACGCTGGCCTGGATACCGGAACAGGACGTTGGCGGCAAAAACAATAAACGCAGTGACGAACTACGGATTCGCGCCAGCAATCTGGAGCTGGCGGGGCTGGAAGGCATACGCCCACTGGCCGCGAAACTTTCACCTGCCCTGGGTGACATCTGGCGCTCCACGCAGCCGAGCGGCAAGATCAACACGCTGGCGCTGGATATCCCGCTCCAGGCAGCCGAAAAGACCCGCTTTCAGGCATCGTGGAGCGATCTGGCCTGGAAGCAATGGAAATTACTGCCAGGCGCGGAGCACTTCTCCGGGACGCTTTCCGGTAGCGTAGAAAATGGTTTGCTGACGGCTTCCATGAAGCAGGCGAAAATGCCTTACGAAACGGTATTTCGCGCACCGCTGGAAATTGCCGACGGTCAGGCAACTATAAGCTGGTTGAATAATGACAAAGGTTTCCAGCTGGATGGTCGTAACATCGACGTCAAAGCTAAAGCCGTCCATGCGCGCGGCGGTTTTCGTTACCTGCAACCTGCTAACGATGAACCCTGGCTGGGGATTCTGGCTGGCATTAGTACCGATGATGGTTCACAAGCCTGGCGCTATTTCCCGGAAAACCTGATGGGGAAAGAGTTAGTCGATTATCTAAGTGGCGCAATTCAGGGCGGTGAAGCGGATAACGCAACCCTGGTTTATGGCGGCAATCCACATCTTTTCCCTTACAAACACAACGAAGGTCAGTTTGAAGTGCTGGTGCCGCTGCGTAACGCGAAGTTTGCTTTCCAGCCAGATTGGCCAGCGTTGACTAATCTCGATATTGAACTGGACTTTATTAACGACGGTTTATGGATGAAAACCGATGGTGTTAATCTGGGCGGTGTGCGCGCCAGTAACCTCACTGCGGTGATCCCTGACTACTCGAAAGAAAAGTTGCTGATTGACGCTGACATTAAAGGTCCGGGTAAAGCCGTTGGTCCTTACTTTGATGAGACGCCGCTGAAGGACTCGCTGGGAGCGACCCTGCAAGAACTCCAGCTCGACGGCGATGTGAATGCTCGCTTACATCTCGATATCCCGCTGAACGGCGAACTGGTTACAGCGAAAGGTGAAGTGACGCTGCGCAACAACAGTCTGTTTATCAAACCCCTCGACAGCACTCTGAAAAATTTGAGCGGAAAATTCAGCTTTATCAATGGTGATCTGCAAAGTGAACCACTGACAGCAAGCTGGTTTAACCAGCCACTGAACGTGGATTTTTCCACCAAAGAAGGGGCGAAAGCCTACCAGGTTGCGGTGAATCTCAACGGCAACTGGCAACCGGCGAAAACCGGCGTTCTGCCTGAAGCGGTGAACGAAGCGTTAAGCGGCAGCGTGGCGTGGGATGGAAAAGTGGGTATTGAGCTGCCTTATCATGCTGGCGCGACCTATAACGTAGAGCTGAACGGCGAACTGAAGAATGTGAGTAGTCACTTACCCTCACCGTTAGCCAAACCTGCGGGCGAACCGCTACCGGTTAACATTAAGGTTGATGGCAATCTCAACAGCTTTGAATTAACCGGGCAGGCTGGCACGAAGAACCATTTCAATAGCCGCTGGTTGCTCGGTCAAAAGTTGACGCTTGAGCGCGCTATCTGGGCGGCAGACAGCAAAACGCTTCCCCCGTTACCGGAACAGAGTGGTGTTGAGTTAAATATGCCGCCAATGGACGGCGCCGAGTGGCTGGCGCTATTCCAGAAAGGCGCGACGGAAAAAGTTGGCAGCGCGGCGAGTTTCCCTCAGCACATTACGTTACGTACACCGGCGTTGTCATTGGGGAATCAGCAGTGGAATAACCTGAGCATCGTCTCGCAGCCGATGGCAAACGGTACGCAGGTTGAGGCGCAAGGGCGTGAAATCAACGCTACGCTGGCGATGCGTAATAACGCGCCGTGGCTGGCGAATATTAAATATCTCTATTACAACCCGAGCGTAGCGAAAACCGGTGGTAAATCAACGAGTTCATCACCTTTCCCGACCACGGAGCGCATCAGCTTCCGTGGCTGGCCGGACGCGCAAATACGTTGCGCAGAGTGCTGGTTCTGGGGGCAAAAATTCGGTCGCATCGACAGCGATATCACCATTTCCGGCGATACGTTAACGCTGACCAATGGACTGATTGATACCGGTTTCTCGCGACTCACTGCCGATGGTGAATGGGTTAACAATCCGGGGAATGAACGCACCTCGCTGAAAGGAAAACTGCGCGGACAGAAAATTGATGCCGCCGCAGAATTTTTTGGTGTCACGACGCCAATACGCCAGTCGTCATTTAATGTGGATTACGATTTACACTGGCGTAAAGCACCGTGGCAGCCAGATGAAGCGACATTGAATGGCATCATTCATACTCAACTGGGCAAAGGCGAAATTACCGAAATTAGCACCGGACATGCCGGGCAATTGCTGCGCTTATTGAGCGTTGATGCCCTGATGCGTAAGCTGCGTTTTGATTTCAGGGATACCTTTGGCGAAGGGTTCTATTTTGACTCCATTCGCAGCACCGCGTGGATTAAAGACGGCGTTATGCACACTGACGATACGCTGGTGGATGGCCTGGAAGCGGATATCGCCATGAAAGGGTCGGTAAATCTGGTACGTCGCGATCTGAATATGGAAGCGGTTGTCGCACCAGAGATTTCTGCGACGGTGGGCGTGGCTGCAGCTTTTGCGGTTAACCCCATTGTCGGCGCGGCAGTGTTTGCCGCCAGTAAAGTGCTGGGGCCGCTGTGGAGCAAAGTTTCCATTTTGCGCTATCACATTTCGGGTCCGCTGGACGATCCGCAAATCAACGAAGTGTTGCGCCAACCGCGTAAAGAAAAAGCGCAATGATTTGACGAGGGCGCGTAATTGCCCCAATCTCATAAGATAATCGTTGCCATACGGCCAACGAGCCGGAACATAACCGTAGGCCGGATAAGGCGTTCACGCCGCATCCGGCAGCCGTAAAAAATCCTCTACCGCAGTAACTAACGAGTAGCAAAAACGATGAGTCTGAACCTGGTAAGTGAACAATTGCTAGCGGCGAACGGCCTGAAACATCAGGACTTGTTCGCGATCCTCGGTCAACTGACCGAACGTCGCCTTGATTATGGCGATCTCTATTTTCAGTCGAGCTATCACGAATCCTGGGTTTTAGAAGACCGCATTATTAAAGATGGTTCTTACAACATCGATCAGGGCGTTGGCGTGCGTGCAATCAGCGGTGAAAAAACCGGATTTGCTTACGCTGACCAAATCAGCCTGCTGGCGCTGGAACAGAGTGCGCAAGCGGCACGTACCATTGTGCGTGACAACGGCGATGGCAAAGTACAGACGCTGGGCGCGGTAGAGCATAGCCCGCTGTATACCTCGGTCGACCCGCTGCAAAGCATGAGCCGTGAAGAGAAGCTGGATATCCTGCGTCGTGTCGATAAGGTTGCTCGCAAAGCGGACAAACGCGTACAGGAAGTGACTGCCAGCCTCAGTGGCGTCTATGAATTAATTCTGGTTGCGGCAACTGACGGCACCCTGGCGGCAGATGTGCGCCCTCTGGTGCGTCTTTCTGTGAGCGTTCTGGTCGAAGAAGGTGGTAAACGCGAACGCGGCGCCAGTGGCGGCGGTGGTCGTTTTGGTTATGAGTTCTTCCTTGCCGATCTTGACGGCGAAGTTCGTGCGGATGCATGGGCAAAAGAAGCCGTGCGTATGGCGCTGGTCAATCTTTCTGCTGTTGCCGCACCTGCGGGCACCATGCCGGTGGTTCTCGGCGCCGGCTGGCCTGGCGTGCTGTTGCATGAAGCGGTCGGTCACGGCCTGGAAGGCGACTTCAACCGCCGTGGTACTTCGGTCTTTAGTGGACAGGTCGGGGAGCTGGTGGCTTCTGAACTGTGTACCGTGGTTGATGACGGCACGATGGTCGATCGTCGTGGTTCGGTAGCGATTGATGACGAAGGTACACCAGGCCAGTACAACGTGCTGATTGAGAACGGCATCCTGAAAGGTTACATGCAGGATAAACTCAACGCGCGCTTAATGGGCATGAAGCCGACCGGCAATGGTCGCCGTGAATCCTACGCTCACCTGCCAATGCCGCGTATGACCAATACCTACATGCTGCCGGGTAAATCGACCCCGCAGGAAATTATTGAATCCGTTGAGTATGGCATCTATGCGCCGAACTTCGGTGGCGGTCAGGTGGATATCACCTCCGGTAAATTTGTCTTCTCCACCTCAGAAGCGTATCTGATTGAAAACGGTAAAGTAACGAAGCCGGTGAAAGGCGCAACGTTGATTGGTTCCGGAATCGAAACCATGCAGCAGATTTCGATGGTGGGCAACGACCTGAAACTGGATAACGGCGTGGGTGTCTGCGGTAAAGAAGGGCAGAGTTTGCCGGTTGGCGTGGGCCAGCCGACGCTTAAAGTCGATAACCTGACCGTTGGCGGTACTGCGTAATCTATCCAGGCCGGTAAGCGTCGCATCAGGCATTGGTTGCCGGATGCGGTGCTTACCGACTTACGCACATAAATTACTTCTCTTTCCCGCGCCCGTGCATCTCCTGAAATAGCTTACCGACCTCAACAAAATAATCCGTCAGTGAGTTGATCACGACCTGCACCTTCAGTGGCAGCTTATCTTTTTCGGTATACAACGCATAAACCGGGCGTGGATCTGACTGGTAACGCGGCAGCAAGATCTCCAGTTCCCCGCGATTGATCTCGTTGATCACCCACATCAGCGGCACGTAGGCGATGCCGGCGCCTGCCGTCAGCCAGCGCACCAGCGTCATTGGATCATTTGTGACAAATCGCCCTTGAGGGATCAGCCGTGTCGAGATCCCTTCCGGGGCGATCAGTTCAAATTCATTGTCCGGGCGCACGCTGTATTCCAGCCATGAATGGCTACTTAAATCGGCGGGTTTTTCCGGTATGCCGTATTGTGTGAGATAGCTTTTAGCGGCGCACACCACCATTGGCATCGCGCCCAGACGGCGGGAAAACAGGCTGGAATCCTGCAAAGCACCGACGCGGATCACCACATCCAGACCATCAGCGATCAGGTCGGGCGCAGGTATACCTGTGACCAGATTCACGCTCAGGCCTGGGTACTCTTTCAGCATTTTTGCTGTCAGCCCGGCGAGAACATTTTGTGCCATAGTTGAAGAACAGCCAATGCGCAGCGTCCCGATGGGCGTGTTATTGAAGGCATACAGTTGTTCGTGGACATCCTGCACTTCATGGAGCATCCGACGGCAGCCCTGGTAGTAAATTCTACCGGCCTCGGTCAGACCAATGCTGCGTGTGCTGCGGTTTAGCAGCTTTACCTGCAACTCATCTTCCAGTTTTGACACCGTCTGACTGATGGACGAAACGCTCATCTGTAGCTGTCTGGCGGCGGCGGTAAAAGAGCCAAATTCAACTACTTTGGCAAACACCGACATGCGTTTTAGTCGTTCCATTATTCACTCTGACTTAAAAGTGATTTAGATCACATAATATAGATAACAGCATAACAGTTACGCTAATATATTAAATATCAATCTACAGCAATGTTGCTCTCGCCCGGCTTTCCATGCCCTTCTCTGCGGCGACAGATGCTGAAAATAATAACGCCTGCTCTCTCTATACAACCAAGGTCAACATGAGTCTGTTTCCCGTTATCGTGGTGTTTGGGCTGTCCTTCCCACCGATATTTTTCGAATTGCTTTTATCACTGGCGATTTTCTGGCTGGTGCGCCGGGTACTTGTGCCAACAGGTATCTACGACTTTGTCTGGCATCCGGCGTTGTTCAACACCGCGCTCTATTGCTGCTTGTTTTATTTGATATCGCGACTGTTCGTTTGAGGTTGAAGTGAAAACACTAATAAGAAAATTCTCCCGTACGGCCATCACGGTCGTATTAGTCATTCTGGCCTTCATCGCAATTTTTAATGCCTGGGTCTATTACACCGAATCCCCGTGGACGCGTGACGCACGCTTTAGCGCCGACGTCGTTGCGATCGCGCCGGACGTATCCGGACTCATTACTCAGGTGAATGTTCATGATAACCAGCTGGTGAAAAAAGGACAGGTACTGTTCACCATCGACCAGCCGCGCTATCAAAAGGCGCTCGAGGAAGCGCAAGCCGATGTTGCTTATTATCAGGTGCTGGCACAGGAAAAACGCCAGGAGGCCGGACGTCGTAACCGTCTCGGCATACAGGCGATGTCCCGCGAAGAGATAGACCAGGCCAACAACGTACTACAAACGGTTCTGCATCAATTAGCGAAAGCGCAGGCGACCCGCGATCTGGCAAAACTGGATCTTGAACGCACGGTGATCCGCGCGCCAGCAGATGGTTGGGTGACCAATCTCAACGTCTATACCGGTGAGTTTATTACCCGTGGCTCAACGGCGGTTGCGCTGGTGAAACAGAACTCCTTCTATGTGCTGGCCTATATGGAAGAAACCAAGCTGGAAGGCGTACGCCCTGGGTATCGTGCAGAGATCACGCCGCTTGGCAGCAACAAAGTTCTGAAAGGTACGGTTGATAGCGTCGCTGCCGGGGTCACCAACGCCAGCAGTACGCGCGATGACAAAGGAATGGCGACTATCGACTCTAACCTGGAGTGGGTGCGTCTGGCGCAACGTGTTCCGGTACGTATTCGTCTCGACAACCAGCAAGAGAACATCTGGCCTGCGGGCACCACCGCTACGGTGGTGGTCACTGGCAAACAGGATCGTGACGAAAGCCAGGATTCGTTCTTCCGTAAAATGGCTCATCGCCTGCGTGAGTTTGGTTAATCACGATGGGTATTTTCTCCATTGCTAACCAACATATTCGCTTCGCGGTAAAACTGGCGACCGCCATTGTGCTGGCGCTGTTTGTTGGCTTTCACTTTCAGCTGGAAACGCCACGTTGGGCGGTACTGACAGCGGCGATTGTTGCCGCCGGTCCGGCCTTTGCTGCCGGTGGCGAACCGTATTCTGGCGCTATTCGCTATCGTGGCTTTTTACGTATCATCGGCACATTTATTGGTTGTATTGCCGGGCTGGTGATCATTATTGCGATGATCCGCGCCCCCTTGCTGATGATTCTGGTGTGCTGTATCTGGGCTGGTTTTTGTACCTGGATTTCTTCACTGGTACGAATAGAAAACTCCTATGCGTGGGGACTGGCTGGTTATACCGCGCTGATCATTGTGATCACTATTCAGCCGGAACCGCTGCTTACGCCGCAGTTTGCCGTCGAGCGTTGTAGTGAGATCGTTATTGGTATTGTGTGTGCGATTATGGCGGATCTGCTCTTTTCTCCACGATCGATCAAACAAGAAGTGGATCGAGAGCTGGAAAGTTTGCTGGTCGCGCAATATCAATTAATGCAACTCTGTATCAAGCATGGCGATGGTGAAGTTGTCGATAAAGCCTGGGGCGACCTGGTTCGACGCACCACGGCGCTACAAGGTATGCGCAGCAACCTGAATATGGAATCTTCCCGCTGGGCGCGAGCTAATCGACGTTTAAAAGCGATCAATACGCTATCGCTGACACTGATTACCCAGTCCTGCGAAACCTATTTGATTCAGAATTCGCGCCCGGAATTGATCACTGATACTTTCCGCGAATTTTTTGACACGCCGGTAGAAACCGCGCAGGACGTTCACAAGCAGTTAAAACGCCTGCGGAGAGTTCTTGCCTGGACCGGGGAACGTGAAACACCTGTCACCATTTATAGCTGGGTCGCGGCAGCAACGCGTTATCAATTGCTCAAACGCGGCGTTATCAGTAACACAAAAATCAACACGACCGAAGAAGAGATCCTGCAAGGCGAGCCGGAAGTAAAAGTAGAGTCAGCCGAACGTCATCATGCGATGGTAAACTTCTGGCGAACCACACTTTCCTGCATTCTGGGCACGCTTTTCTGGCTGTGGACGGGGTGGACTTCCGGCAGTGGCGCAATGGTGATGATTGCGGTAGTGACGTCACTGGCAATGCGTTTGCCGAATCCACGTATGGTGGCGATCGACTTTATCTACGGGACGCTGGCGGCGCTGCCGTTAGGGCTGCTCTACTTTTTGGTGATTATCCCTAATACCCAACAGAGTATGTTGCTGCTGTGTATTAGCCTTGCAGTGCTGGGATTCTTCCTCGGCATTGAGGTACAGAAACGGCGACTAGGCTCAATGGGGGCGCTGGCCAGCACCATCAATATTATCGTGCTGGATAACCCGATGACGTTCCATTTCAGCCAGTTTCTCGACAGCGCATTAGGGCAAATCGTCGGCTGTGTGCTCGCGTTCATCGTTATTTTGCTGGTGCGGGATAAATCGCGCGACAGAACCGGACGCGTATTGCTTAATCAATTTGTTTCTGCTGCCGTTTCCGCGATGACCACCAATGTCGCGCGACGTAAAGAGAACCATCTTCCGGCACTTTATCAGCAGTTGTTTTTGCTGATGAATAAATTTCCCGGAGATTTGCCGAAATTTCGCCTGGCGCTGACGATGATTATCGCACACCAGCGCCTGCGTGATGCGCCGATCCCGGTTAACGAGGATTTATCGGCGTTTCACCGACAAATGCGTCGCACAGCAGACCATGTGATATCTGCCCGTAGCGATGATAAACGTCGTCGGTACTTTGGGCAGTTGCTGGAAGAACTGGAAATCTATCAGGAAAAGCTACGCATCTGGCAAGCGCCACCGCAGGTGACGGAACCGGTGCATCGGCTTACTGGTATGCTCCATAAGTATCAACATGCGCTGACCGATAGTTAAGTTAAAACCGACGCCAAAAGCGTCGGTTTTTTCATGTCTATACTTAGCGATGAACGGCAGAACTCGCCGCGAAACGTGACGGTGGCAACAGATGAATATCTATACCTTTGATTTTGATGAGATTGAGAGTCAGGAGGATTTTTATCGCGACTTTAGCCAAACCTTTGGCCTGGCGAAAGATAAGGTACGCGATCTCGACTCTTTATGGGATGTGTTAATGAACGATGTCCTGCCGCTACCGCTGGAGATCGAATTTGTTCATCTGGGAGAGAAAACGCGTCGCCGTTTTGGCGCGTTAATATTGCTGTTTGATGAGGCAGAGGAAGAGCTGGAAGGGCATTTGCGTTTTAATGTTCGTCATTAGCGCAAAAAAAGCCCCCGAACCGGGGGCAATATCGTCGGACAAGACGATGAGGGTTTATTTGTACAGTTCAGCCGTAGCGTGCCAGGTGTCACCGCTACGAGCTTCAGTAATCTGGTAGGCCGTTGCGCCTTTTTCTTCCGCTTTTTTATTCAGCATTTCACGCATATCCATCGGTGAAGACGCCACCCCACTGACGGATACTGTACCGATAGCTTCACGGTTTTGCGCTTGTGCAGCATTAATGGAATCGGCAGCGAACGCACCGAAAGAGAGAACAGAAAGTACGCTTAATGCAGCAACAGTGGTTTTGATTTTCATGATTTTTACCTCGACATAATCTTTTAACTGGGTCTTTGTTTCGTGACCCATATCACAAAATCAAGTATACACTAATTATCTGGCTAATTAATACCACGCTAACCGTTTGTGTTGGGTTTAAAGTGTTAAAAATATTAATTTTTATAACAAAGTGGAATTAAAAACATAGCGCACCATGATAAATATCATTAATTTCAATACGATATAGTGTTTTGCATAATGTGCGATTATTACCCTATGCATTCAAGATGTGAATGTTTTGTCGCAGCAAAGCGCACTATTCGTTAAGTAGATGGCAGGGGAAAGCAGGGAGATGAGAGGAGAACGCAGCATTTTTCCCGCCGCCAGAAGCGGCGGGGTAGAGATTAAAGCTCCTGGTCGAACAGCTCTAAAATCGCTTCGTACAGGTCTTTGACGGTAAAACCTTTGGCAGGGGTGGTAAAGATGGTGTCATCACCGGCAATAGTGCCAAGAATACCTTCTGCTTTGCCCAGAGAGTCCAGCAGACGCGCAATTAATTGTGCCGCGCCAGGGCTGGTATGAATCACCACAACAGCATCGTTGTAGTCGATATCCAGCACCAGATTTTTCAGCGGACTGGAGGTGGTTGGTACGCCCAGTTCAGCTGGCAGGCAGTAAACCATTTCCATCTTGGCATTGCGGGTTCGTACAGCCCCAAACTTGGTTAACATCCGCGAGACTTTAGACTGGTTAATATTGTCAAAGCCTTGCTCCTGCAATGCGGCGACGATTTCGCCCTGGGAGCTAAATTTCTCTTCTTTAAGTAACGCTTTAAACGCTTTAACTAATTCTTCTTGCTTAGCCGAGCTTCGCATAAGTCACCCAATATGGTGGTTGATACAACATTATTGTGCATACAGATGAATTTTTATGCAAACAGTCTGCCCTGGAGAAGGCTGAAATAATGTTATGAAAGAGCGGGATTTTATCAAATTTCGTTATTGAGAAACATGCCTGCGTCACGGCATGTAAATTTCGCTTAAAAGTAAATTAATTGTTATCAAAATGATGTTGTTTTGGCTGAACGGTAGGGTATATTGTCACCACCTGTTGGAATGTTGCTCTAACGCATAAGCGACTGTTAATTACGTAAGTTAGCTCCCTGATTACGTCAATTAAATGCATAAACGCCAAATTTGCGTGACTACACATTCTTGAGAAGTGGTCATTGTAAACAGGGAATTTGTGGATTAAGGTCGCGGCAGCGGAGCAACATATCTTAGTTTATCAATATAATAAGGAGTTTAGGATGAAAGTCGCAGTCCTCGGCGCTGCTGGTGGTATCGGCCAGGCGCTTGCACTACTGTTAAAAACCCAACTGCCTTCAGGTTCAGAACTCTCCCTGTATGATATCGCTCCAGTCACTCCCGGTGTGGCCGTCGACCTGAGCCATATCCCTACTGCTGTGAAAATCAAAGGTTTTTCTGGTGAAGATGCGACCCCTGCTCTGGAAGGCGCAGATGTCGTTCTTATTTCTGCAGGTGTTGCGCGTAAACCGGGTATGGATCGTTCCGACCTGTTTAACGTTAACGCCGGTATCGTGAAAAACCTGGTACAGCAAGTTGCGAAAACCTGCCCGAAAGCGTGCATTGGTATTATCACTAACCCAGTGAACACCACTGTGGCTATCGCTGCAGAAGTGCTGAAAAAAGCCGGTGTTTATGACAAAAACAAACTGTTCGGCGTTACCACGCTGGATATCATTCGTTCCAACACCTTTGTTGCGGAACTGAAAGGCAAACAGCCGGGCGAAGTTGAAGTGCCGGTTATTGGCGGTCACTCTGGTGTTACCATTCTGCCGCTGCTGTCACAGGTTCCTGGCGTCAGCTTCACCGAACAAGAAGTGGCTGATTTGACCAAACGTATCCAGAACGCGGGTACTGAAGTGGTTGAAGCGAAAGCCGGTGGCGGGTCTGCAACCTTGTCTATGGGTCAGGCAGCTGCACGTTTTGGTCTGTCTCTGGTTCGCGCACTGCAGGGTGAACAAGGCGTTGTAGAATGTGCCTACGTTGAAGGCGACGGTCAGTACGCACGTTTCTTCTCTCAACCGCTGCTGCTGGGTAAAAATGGTGTGGAAGAGCGTAAATCTATCGGCACCCTGAGCGCATTTGAACAGAACGCGCTGGAAGGTATGCTGGATACGCTGAAGAAAGATATCGCCCTGGGCGAAGAGTTCGTTAATAAGTAATTGATTAGCGGATAATAAAAAAAACCGGAGCAACGTCTCCGGTTTTTTGTCTTTCACGCTGGCCTTAATTGGTCGCCGGATATTCCTGAATGGTGACCTGCAACGTTAACTGTTTATCATCACGCATCACTACAACCGGGATCACCGAGCCTGGTCGGATTTCCGCCACCTGATCCATCGTCTCCAGAGCAGAGATGGCCGGTTTGTTATCCACTGAAATAATCAAATCGTTGACCTGAATACCCGCATTCGCCGCCGGGCCGTCAGGTGACACTTCATTAACCACGATCCCTTGCAGTTGATCGATGCCGCCGCCCTGCGCGTGCAAAGGTGCGATCTCTCGTCCACCAATGCCAATGTAGCCACGGATCACGCGACCATCGCGGATCAGCTTATCCATAATTTTGGTTGCTAACTGGAAAGGAATCGCAAAGCCGATACCTTCCGGCGTTTCGCCATCGTTACTCTTATCAAACGACAGCGTGTTAATGCCCATAAGCTCACCTAGCGAGTTAACCAGCGCGCCACCAGAGTTACCATGGTTAATGGAAGCATCGGTTTGCAGGAAGTTTTGCCGCCCGGTCGGGTTCAGGCCGATTCGACCCGTGGCACTGATAATGCCTTGGGTAATGGTCTGCCCGAGGTTGTATGGGTTACCGATCGCCAGCACCACATCGCCAATGTGCGGTACGCGTCGTGAATTGATTGGAATAGTGGGTAAACCGCCAGTGGCATTAATTTTAAGCACCGCCAGATCGGTTAGAGAGTCAGATCCCACCAGTAATGCTTCAAAAACACGACCATCCTGTAAGGCGACGATGATCTGATCGGCGTCGTTGATCACGTGTTTATTGGTGATGATATAACCGCGTTGATCCATGATCACGCCAGATCCCAGTGTACGGATCTCAAGCTGGTTTTGTGAGGAGGTGTTCAAACCACGGTTATAAACGTTGACTACCGCTGGCGCGGCGCGGCGAACCGCCAGATTATAGCTGGCAGGCGTCTCATCGGTACTGTCGAATTGCGGTGTGGAAAGCGGGTTAATGCTGCGCAGCGAAGGCATGGCAACCAGCAGAATAGCGCCGACAATTAATCCAATCGCAACGGAACGTAAGAGCTTCACAAACATGATGGAGGCGTCATTAAAAAAGGGAACGGCAGCAGCATACCACGAGTTAACCGGACATCACACGTCAGCCTGATGCCCGGTTTACGACATTAACGCATTAGCAGGTAAATGCTCTCATTGCCACGTACGATCTGCAGGGCGATGATGGACGGTTTTGTCGCCAGCACTTTGCGCATTTCAGCGATCGAATTCACCCGATCGCGGTTGACGCCAATGATCACATCGTCTTTTTGCAAGCCAGCCTGAGCGGCGGGGCTTCCTTTGACAACCTCATCGATCTTAATACCTTTGCCGCCATCTTTTAGCTGACCATCGCTCAACGTCGCGCCTTCCAGCGCAGGTGTGATCATCTCGGCACTGGCTGAAGATGAGGTGCTGGTATCGAGTGTCACTTCTACTTCCAGTGGTTTGCCGTTACGCAGCAGGCCAAGTTTCACTTTCGTGCCCGGCTCGGTGGTCGCGATACGAGAACGCAACTCAGCAAAGCTATTGAGTGGTTTACCGTTGAGACTGGTAATAATATCGCCAGCTTTCACGCCTGCTTTCGCCGAGCCAGAACCTGGCAGCACTTCGCTGACAAACGCGCCGCGCTGAACGTCAAAATTAAATGCTTTGGCGATATCGGCACTCATTTCGGTGCCTTTAATGCCTAACAGGCCGCGTTTGATTTCACCAAAATCAATAAGTTGCTGCGCCAGGGTTCGCGCCATATTACTCGGAATGGCAAAACCAATTCCTACGCTACCGCCGCCCGGGGCAAGGATTGCAGTGTTGATGCCAATTAATTCACCGTTAAGGTTTAACAGCGCACCGCCAGAGTTACCACGGTTAATAGAGGCATCGGTCTGAATAAAGTTTTCCAGACCTTCGAGATTTAACCCACTGCGGCCTAATGCGGAAACAATCCCGGAGGTGGCGGTTTGCCCAAGACCAAACGGGTTGCCGACAGCGACGGCAAAATCACCGACGCGCAGTTTATCGGAGTCGGCAATGGCAATTTGCGTTAATTTGCCTGGATTCTGAATTTGCAACAGGGCGATATCGCTCTGGTCATCACCGCCAATCAGCTTTGCATCAAACTCACGCCCGTCATTGAGCTGAATACTGATTTTCTGTGCCTGATTAATGACGTGATTGTTGGTCAGCACATAACCTTTATTGGCATTGATTATGACGCCGGAACCTAAACCTTCGAAAGGTTGCGCAGGCTGATCCGGTAAATCATCACCAAAAAACTTTTTGAATTCTTCCGGAATTTTCTGCTCCTGGCTGGCGGTTCCTTCGACTCGAACACTGACCACTGCGGGAAGCACTTTTTCCAGCATCGGCGCCAGACTGGGCAGAGGCGCTTGACCGGCAACCTGGCCGGGAATCGATGCGATGGCCTGAAACGGCGCCGAGAGAGTTAACCCGACACTTAACGCTAATGCACTCAACAGCTGGGTTTGCTTTTTCATTATTCCTGCTCTCGTACCTGAATGATAAGAAAAAGAGATTCAAAACAGTTTGATGTTATTGAATTTTCAGATGGCAAACAATGAGACACCAGATTAAATGATAGTCGGGGGAAGAAGAGAAGAGGAGGGCGCAATGGCTGCGCCCGAAAAATAAATTAGTCGCGCTTCGCGCCGGTACGTAACAGGCCGGATGCGCCTTCAGAATAGTCACGCGGCATTTGCACCGGAGCCTGATCGTTGCTGGCTTCAGATTCTGCCAGACGATTGCGGAACGGGTTGGCTTCAGCAGACAGTTCCGGCAGCAGGCTGCTGGAGCTTTTCGCCATGTGTTGATACAGCTGGCGATAGTCGTGCGCCATGGTATCCAGTAATTCCGCGCTGCGGGCAAAGTGGTTAACCAGCTCTTCGCGATACTCGTCCAGTTCAGCTTTATTTTTTTCAAGTTCGTACTGCAACGCCTGTTGCTGGCGCAGTTTACGATTACCAAAACGCATGGCCACAGCACCAATAATGATGCCGACGACTAACCCAATTAGCGCATATTCCCAGGTCATGAACATCTCCCGTTGTCTTTTGTTTCCGTAGGGTGTTGGCTTCAGGCTCCATGCCTGCGGCTGATTATGCCACTATAACCGTTAATTCCACAGAAGTGGAATCCCGACTGCATATCGCGTAGTGTAGAACGGCCTTTTTTTCGTCAACCGTGAACAACGGCACACCGATTATTCAAGGAATAACAAGAACATCATGCAAAGCGTTACCCCGACATCGCAATACCTGAAGGCGCTCAATGAAGGTAGCCATCAATCCGACGACGTACAAAAAGAGGCCGTCAGTCGGCTGGAGATTATCTATCAGGAATTAATCAACAGCACGCCGCCAGTCCCCAGGGCTAGCGGGCTAATGGCACGGGTCGGGAAACTGTGGGGGAAGCGCGAAGATGCAAGCAACGCGCCGGTGCGTGGCTTATATATGTGGGGCGGTGTAGGGCGCGGGAAAACCTGGCTGATGGATCTTTTCTATCAAAGTTTGCCGGGAGAGCGAAAACAGCGGCTGCATTTTCACCGTTTTATGCTGCGGGTGCATGAAGAATTAACCGCATTGCAAGGGCAGAGCGATCCGCTGGAAATTATTGCCGATCGTTTCAAAGCCGAAACTGACGTGCTCTGTTTTGATGAATTTTTTGTTTCTGATATTACCGATGCCATGCTGCTGGGTGGCCTGATGAAAGCATTGTTTGCTCGCGGCATAACGCTGGTAGCAACGTCAAATATTCCGCCGGATGAGCTTTATCGAAATGGCCTGCAACGTGCGCGTTTTCTGCCTGCAATCGATGCCATTAAACAGCATTGTGATGTAATGAACGTGGACGCCGGTGTTGATTATCGACTGCGTACCCTTACTCAGGCGCATCTGTGGCTGTCGCCGCTTAATGATGAAACGCGTGAGCAGATGGATAAGCTGTGGCTGGCGCTGGCAGGTGCAAAACGAGAACAAGCCCCTACGCTGGAAATCAATCATCGACCGCTGGCGACAATGGGCGTA
Source organism: Escherichia sp. MOD1-EC5495 (assembly GCF_002965965.1). Classification (NCBI taxonomy): domain Bacteria; kingdom Pseudomonadati; phylum Pseudomonadota; class Gammaproteobacteria; order Enterobacterales; family Enterobacteriaceae; genus Escherichia; species Escherichia sp. MOD1-EC5495. Next base: position 105,236 of record NZ_PTRI01000012.1, on the reverse strand, counting down.
GAAAACCAGACGCTGGCGGTGTCATTTACCACGCTGTGCGTCGATGCCCGCAGCCAGCATGACTATATTGCGCTCTCACGTCTGTTTCACACGGTGATGTTGTTTGATGTGCCTGTCATGACGCGGTTGATGGAGAGTGAAGCGCGGCGTTTCATTGCGCTGGTGGATGAATTTTACGAGCGCCATGTCAAGCTAGTGGTGAGCGCGGAAGTACCTTTGTATGAAATTTATCAGGGCGAGCGGCTGAAGTTTGAGTTCCAGCGTTGCCTGTCACGTCTGCAAGAGATGCAAAGCGAAGAGTATTTGAAGCGCGAGCATTTGGCGGGTTAAAACCTGTCACAAATCACAAAAAGGGGTCGATCTTTGACCCCGACTTCTCTATAATCTTGCGACCCCACGTTACAAGAAAGTTTTTTTCCCAAAACTTTTTGTGTGCTGGCATAGGCTATTCGAAGGGGTAGGTTTGCCGGACTTTGTCGTGTGAACCTCAACAATTGAAGACGTTTGGGTGTTCACCAACGTGTAACTATTTATTGGGTAAGCTTTTAATGAAAACTTTTACAGCTAAACCAGAAACCGTAAAACGCGACTGGTATGTTGTTGACGCGACCGGTAAAACTCTGGGCCGTCTGGCTTCCGAACTGGCTCTGCGCCTGCGCGGTAAGCATAAAGCGGAATACACTCCGCACGTAGATACTGGTGATTACATCATCGTTCTGAACGCTGACAAAGTTGCTGTAACCGGCAACAAGCGTACTGACAAAGTGTACTATCATCACACCGGTCACATCGGTGGTATCAAACAAGCGACCTTTGAAGAGATGATTGCTCGCCGTCCTGAGCGTGTGATTGAAATCGCGGTTAAAGGCATGTTGCCAAAAGGCCCGCTGGGTCGTGCTATGTTCCGTAAACTGAAAGTTTACGCGGGTAACGAGCACAACCACGCGGCACAGCAACCGCAAGTTCTTGACATCTAATCGGGATTATAGGCAATGGCTGAAAATCAATACTACGGCACTGGTCGCCGCAAAAGTTCCGCAGCTCGCGTTTTCATCAAACCGGGCAACGGTAAAATCGTTATCAACCAACGTTCTCTGGAACAGTACTTCGGTCGTGAAACTGCCCGCATGGTAGTTCGTCAGCCGCTGGAACTGGTCGACATGGTTGAGAAACTGGATCTGTACATCACCGTTAAAGGTGGTGGTATCTCTGGTCAGGCTGGTGCGATCCGTCACGGTATCACCCGCGCTCTGATGGAGTACGACGAGTCCCTGCGTTCTGAACTGCGTAAAGCTGGCTTCGTTACTCGTGACGCTCGTCAGGTTGAACGTAAGAAAGTCGGTCTGCGTAAAGCACGTCGTCGTCCGCAGTTCTCCAAACGTTAATTGCTTTCTGCTCTGGCAGAATACAATTTGCGAAAAAACCCGCTTCGGCGGGTTTTTTTATGGCTAAAATCTGAATCAGCGTAAGAATGGAAAGATGCTTTTTGCTACCGTCTGACAGGCAGGTAAAGCAAAAACAACATCGCCGATAAGGGATTAAGTCAACCATTTCAGACTAAAGCGCATCTCTTTTTCCCCATTTCCGGTATCGACTTACCACAAAGGTCGCAAAATCTGGTAAACTATCATCCAATTTTCTGCCCAAATGTCGGGTATTGCTCATTTTTTGTTTGATTTTCGAACAAAGAGAGTCGTTCCTTACTGGGTAACATAACTTCTGACTGGCCACCTGGTGGCTGGTAGCAGTAAAAATTCTGACTATACCTGGAGGTTTTCATGGCTGTCGCTGCCAACAAACGTTCGGTAATGACGCTGTTTTCCGGTCCTACTGACATCTATAGCCATCAGGTCCGCATTGTGCTGGCTGAGAAAGGTGTAAGTTTCGAGATCGAACACGTGGAAAAGGACAATCCGCCTCAGGATCTGATTGACCTCAACCCGAATCAGAGCGTTCCGACCCTGGTGGATCGTGAGCTGACCCTGTGGGAATCTCGCATCATTATGGAATATCTGGATGAGCGTTTCCCGCATCCGCCACTGATGCCTGTTTACCCGGTAGCTCGCGGTGAAAGCCGTCTGTACATGCACCGTATCGAAAAAGACTGGTACACGCTGATGAACACCATCATCAACGGTTCAGCCTCTGAAGCCGATGCCGCACGTAAGCAACTGCGCGAAGAACTGCTGGCGATTGCGCCGGTCTTCGGTCAGAAGCCGTACTTCCTGAGCGATGAGTTCAGCCTGGTTGATTGCTACCTTGCTCCATTGCTGTGGCGTCTGCCGCAACTGGGCATCGAGTTTAGCGGCCCGGGTGCGAAAGAGCTGAAAGGCTATATGACCCGCGTCTTTGAGCGTGACTCTTTCCTTGCTTCTTTAACTGAAGCAGAACGTGAAATGCGTCTGGGCCGGAGTTAATCTGTATGGATTTGTCACAGCTAACACCACGTCGTCCCTATCTGCTGCGTGCATTCTATGAGTGGTTGCTGGATAACCAGCTCACGCCGCACCTGGTGGTGGATGTGACGCTCCCTGGCGTGCAGGTTCCTATGGAATATGCGCGTGACGGGCAAATCGTACTCAACATTGCGCCGCGTGCGGTTGGCAATCTGGAACTGGCGAATGATGAAGTGCGTTTTAACGCGCGCTTTGGTGGCATTCCGCGTCAGGTTTCAGTGCCGCTGGCTGCCGTGCTGGCTATCTACGCCCGCGAAAATGGCGCAGGAACGATGTTCGAGCCTGAAGCTGCCTACGACGAAGATGCCAGTATCATGAATGATGATGAAGCGTCGGCAGATAATGAAACCGTTATGTCGGTCATTGACGGCGATAAGCCCGATCACGATGATGACCATCATCCTGACGATGAACCGCCACAGCCTCCACGCGGTGGACGCCCGGCATTGCGGGTTGTGAAATAAATGATAAACAGGCCCATGTGGCCTGTTTTGCTATCTACCTTCTTTTCGCCTGATTTTAATACTGTGTTACGATAACTTCGCTATTATCCGTCAACGTATTTTCCCAGAAAGAGCTCTATGAACGCATTTGATCCGCAAGCAGAAGATTCTCCGGCTACTATCGGTCGTAACTTGCGTCGTCGTCCACTGGCGCGCAAAAAACTCTCCGAAATGGTGGAGGAAGAGCTGGAGCAGATGATCCGCCGTCGTGAATTTGGCGAAGGTGAGCAACTGCCGTCTGAACGCGAACTTATGGCGTTCTTTAACGTTGGACGTCCTTCGGTACGTGAGGCGTTGGCGGCGTTAAAGCGCAAAGGTCTGGTACAAATTAATAATGGTGAACGCGCTCGTGTCTCGCGTCCTTCTGCGGACACCATCATCGGCGAGCTTTCCGGCATGGCAAAAGATTTTCTTTCCCATCCTGGCGGGATAGCCCATTTCGAACAGTTACGCCTGTTCTTTGAGTCCAGCCTGGTGCGCTATGCGGCTGAACATGCCACCGATGAGCAAATTGATTTGCTGGCAAAAGCTCTGGAAATCAACAGTCAGTCGCTGGATAACAACGCCGCGTTTATTCGTTCAGACGTTGATTTCCACCGTGTGCTGGCAGAGATCCCTGGGAACCCGATCTTTATGGCGATCCACGTTGCTCTGCTCGACTGGCTGATCGCCGCCCGTCCGACAGTCGCCGATCAGGCGCTGCACGAGCATAACAACGTTAGTTATCAGCAGCATATTGCGATCGTTGATGCGATCCGTCGTCACGATCCCGATGAAGCCGATCGCGCATTGCAATCGCATCTCAACAGCGTTTCTGCCACCTGGCACGCCTTCGGTCAGACCACCAACAAAAAGAAATAATGCCACTTTAGTGAAGCAGATCGCATTATAAGCGTTCTGTATGATGTGTTGCTTATTTGATCTGGTATAACAGGTATAAAGGTATATCGTTTCTAACAGGCAAGCATCACTTCAGAGGTATCTATGGCAACAAATTTACGTGGCGTAATGGCCGCACTCCTGACTCCTTTTGACCAACAACAAGCACTGGATAAAGCGAGTCTGCGCCGCCTGGTTCAGTTCAATATTCAGCAGGGCATCGACGGCTTATACGTAGGTGGTTCAACCGGCGAAGCCTTTGTACAGAGCCTTTCCGAGCGTGAACAGGTACTGGAAATCGTCGCCGAAGAGGCGAAAGATAAGATTAAATTAATCGCTCACGTAGGTTGCGTCAGCACTGCTGAAAGCCAACAACTTGCGGCATCCGCTAAACGTTATGGCTTCGATGCCGTTTCTGCCGTTACGCCGTTCTACTATCCTTTCAGCTTTGAAGAACACTGCGATCACTACCGGGCAATCATTGATTCAGCGGATGGTTTACCGATGGTGGTGTACAACATTCCGGCGTTAAGCGGCGTTAAACTGAGCCTGGATCAGATCAACACTCTGGTTACGTTGCCAGGTGTCGGCGCGCTGAAACAGACCTCTGGTGATCTCTATCAGATGGAGCAGATCCGTCGTGAACATCCGGATCTGGTGCTCTACAACGGTTACGACGAAATCTTTGCTTCCGGCCTGCTGGCGGGCGCTGATGGTGGTATCGGTAGTACCTACAACATCATGGGCTGGCGTTATCAGGGCATCGTTAAGGCGTTAAAAGAAGGTGATATCCAGACCGCGCAGAAACTGCAAACCGAGTGCAACAAAGTCATTGATTTGCTGATTAAAACTGGCGTATTCCGTGGCCTGAAAACAGTTCTGCACTATATGGATGTGGTGTCCGTTCCGCTGTGCCGCAAACCGTTTGGTCCGGTAGATGAAAAATATCTGCCAGAACTGAAGGCGCTGGCTCAGCAGTTGATGCAAGAGCGCGGGTGAGTTTTTCCCCTCACTCGCCCCTACCGGGTGAGGGGAAATAAACGCATCTGTACCCTACAACTTTCATACCAAAGCGTGTGGGCAACGCCCATCGCGGGAGACTCACAATGAGTACTACAACCCAGAATATCCCGTGGTATCGCCATCTCAACCGCGCACAATGGCGAGCATTTTCCGCTGCCTGGTTGGGATATCTACTTGATGGTTTTGATTTCGTTTTAATTGCCCTGGTACTCACTGAAGTACAAGGTGAATTTGGGCTGACGACGGTGCAGGCGGCAAGTCTGATCTCCGCAGCCTTTATCTCACGCTGGTTCGGCGGCCTGATGCTTGGGGCTATGGGGGATCGTTACGGGCGTCGTCTGGCAATGGTCACCAGTATCGTTCTCTTCTCGGTCGGGACGCTGGCTTGCGGATTCGCGCCAGGCTACATCACCATGTTTATCGCTCGTCTGGTGATCGGCATGGGGATGGCAGGAGAATACGGTTCCAGCGCCACCTATGTGATTGAAAGCTGGCCAAAACACCTGCGTAACAAAGCCAGTGGTTTTCTGATTTCCGGCTTCTCTGTAGGTGCTGTTGTTGCTGCTCAGGTTTACAGTCTGGTGGTTCCGATCTGGGGCTGGCGTGCGCTGTTCTTTATCGGCATCTTACCGATCATCTTTGCTCTCTGGCTGCGGAAAAACATCCCGGAAGCAGAAGACTGGAAAGAGAAACACGGAGGTAAAGCACCGGTACGTACAATGGTGGATATTCTTTACCGTGGTGAACATCGCATCGCCAATATCGTGATGACGCTGGCGGCAGCTACTGCGCTGTGGTTCTGCTTCGCCGGCAACCTGCAAAATGCCGCAATCGTCGCTGTTCTTGGGCTGTTATGCGCCGCAATTTTTATCAGCTTTATGGTACAGAGTACGGGCAAACGCTGGCCAACCGGTGTGATGCTGATGGTGGTTGTGTTGTTTGCTTTCCTCTATTCATGGCCGATTCAGGCGCTGTTGCCGACGTATCTGAAAACTGAGCTGGCTTATAACCCTCATACGGTCGCCAATGTGCTGTTCTTTAGTGGTTTTGGTGCGGCGGTGGGTTGCTGCGTCGGTGGCTTCCTCGGTGACTGGCTGGGAACCCGCAAAGCCTACGTATATAGCCTGTTAGCTTCACAATTGCTGATTATTCCGGTATTTGCGATTGGCGGCGCAAACGTCTGGGTACTCGGTCTGTTACTGTTCTTCCAGCAAATGCTTGGTCAGGGCATCTCCGGGATCTTACCGAAACTGATCGGCGGTTATTTCGATACCGACCAGCGTGCGGCGGGGCTGGGCTTTACCTACAACGTCGGCGCACTTGGCGGCGCACTGGCTCCAATCCTCGGCGCGTTGATCGCTCAACGTCTGGATCTGGGCACTGCGCTGGGATCGCTCTCGTTCAGTCTGACGTTCGTGGTGATCTTGCTGATTGGTCTGGATATGCCATCCCGCGTTCAGCGTTGGCTGCGCCCGGAAGCGTTACGTACTCATGACGCTATCGACGGCAAACCATTTAGCGGTGCCGTGCCGTTTGGCAGCGCCAAAAACGATTTAGTCAAAACCAAAAGTTAATCCTGTAGCCCGGTCTCTGCACCGGGCCTTTCGCTAAGGGAAGAAGTATGTCGTTACTTGCACAACTGGATCAAAAAATCGCTACCAATGGTGGCTTGATTGTCTCCTGCCAGCCGGTTCCGGACAGCCCGCTCGATAAACCCGAAATCGTTGCTGCCATGGCATTAGCGGCAGAGCAGGCGGGTGCGGTCGCTATTCGCATAGAGGGTGTGGCAAACCTGAAAGCCACGCGTGCGGTGGTGAGCGTGCCGATTATCGGGATTGTGAAACGCGATCTGGAGGATTCTCCGGTACGTATCACGGCCTATATTGAAGATGTTGATGCACTGGCGCAGGCTGGCGCGGATATTATCGCGATTGATGGCACCGATCGTCCGCGTCCGGTGCCTGTTGAAACGCTGCTTGCGCGTATTCACCACCACGGTTTACTGGCGATGACCGACTGCTCAACGCCGGAAGACGGTCTGGCTTGCCAAAAGCTGGGAGCCGAAATTATTGGTACTACGCTTTCTGGCTATACCACACCTGAAACGCCAGAAGAGCCCGATCTGGCGCTGGTGAAAACATTGAGCGACGCCGGATGCCGGGTGATTGCCGAAGGGCGATACAACACGCCAGCGCAGGCGGCAGATGCGATGCGCCACGGCGCATGGGCAGTGACGGTCGGTTCTGCCATTACGCGTCTTGAACACATTTGTCAGTGGTACAACACAGCGATGAAAAAGGCGGTGCTATGACCACACTGGCGATTGATATCGGCGGTACTAAACTTGCCGCCGCGCTGATTGGCGCTGACGGGCAGATCCGCGATCGTCGTGAACTTCCTACGCCAGCCAGCCAGACACCAGAAGCCTTGCGTGATGCCTTATCCGCATTAGTCTCCCCGTTGCAAGCTCATGCGCAGCAGGTTGCCATCGCTTCAACCGGGATAATCCGCGACGGCAGCCTGCTGGCGCTGAATCCGCATAATCTCGGTGGATTGCTACACTTTCCGTTAGTCAAAACGCTGGAACAACTTACCGACTTGCCGACCATTGCCATTAACGATGCGCAGGCCGCAGCGTGGGCGGAGTATCAGGCGCTGGAAGGCGATATAACCGATATGGTGTTTATCACCGTTTCCACCGGTGTTGGCGGCGGCGTGGTCAGCGGCGGCAAACTGCTTACCGGCCCAGGTGGTCTGGCGGGGCACATCGGGCATACGCTTGCCGATCCGCAGGGGCCTGTCTGTGGCTGTGGACGCACAGGTTGCGTGGAAGCGATTGCTTCTGGTCGCGGCATTGCAGCGGCAGCGCAGGGTGAGCTGGCTGGCGCGGATGCGAAAACCATTTTCACGCGCGCCGGACAGGGCGACGAGCAGGCGCAGCAACTGATTCATCGCTCCGCACATGCGCTGGCAAGACTGATTGCCGATGTTAAAGCCACAACTGATTGCCAGTGTGTGGTGCTCGGCGGCAGTGTCGGGCTGGCGGAAGGGTATCTGGCGCTGGTGGAAACGTATCTGGCTCAGGAGCCAGCGGCATTTCATGTTGAGTTACTGGCGGCGCACTACCGCCATGATGCAGGTTTACTTGGAGCTGCGTTGCTGGCTCAGGGAGAAAAATTATGATGATGGGTGAAGTACAGTCGTTACCATCTGCCGGTTTACATCCAGCACTACTGGACGCGTTAACGCTGGCATTAGCCGCCAGGCCGCAGGAAAAAGCGCCGGGTCGTTACGAATTGCAGGGCGACAATATCTTTATGAATGTCATGACTTTTAACACTCAATCGCCCGTTGAGAAAAAAGCCGAATTGCACGAGCAATATATTGATATCCAGTTATTGTTAAGCGGCGAGGAGCGGATTCTTTTTGGCATGGCAGGCACTGCGCGTCAGTGTGAAGAGTTTCACCATGAGGATGATTACCAGCTTTGCAGCGCCATTGAGAACGAGCAAGCTATCATCCTGAAACCGGGAATGTTCGCCGTGTTTATGCCAGGAGAACCGCATAAACCGGGATGTGTTGTTAGCGAGCCAGGAGAGATTAAAAAGGTGGTAGTGAAGGTTAAGGCCGAGTTAATGGCTTAAAATTATCTGGATAGTTCGTTTTATAAATTCGCCAGACAATGTCTGGCGAATTCATTGTTACCACGCTTAAACTTCCAGCCAGTTCATGATCCCGTCAGCCGCTTTACGACCTTCGGCGATGGCAGTCACCACCAGATCCGAACCACGCACGATGTCACCACCGGCAAAGATTTTCGGGTTACTGGTCTGAAAGGCGTTTTCGTTACCTTCCGGGGCAATGATCCGACCCTGCGAATCCAGCTCAACGCTGTGTTCTGCCAGCCATTCCATGCTGTGTGGGCGGAAACCAAACGCCATGATCACCGCATCTGCCGGAACAATATGTTCTGACCCTGCCACGATCTCCGCGCGGCGACGGCCTTTAGCGTCCGGTTCGCCCATTTCGGTGCGCACCATTTTCACGCCGCTGACTTTACCGTTGCCATTCACTTCAATACCCAGCGGCTGGACGTTGAATTTGAACTCAACGCCTTCTTCCCGCGCGTTTTTCACTTCGCGACGGGAACCTGGCATGTTCTCTTCATCACGACGATAGGCGCAGATAACGTGCTTTGCTCCCTGACGCACGGAAGTCCGCACACAGTCCATCGCGGTATCGCCGCCGCCAAGCACCACCACGCGCTTGCCTTCCATGCTGACGAAAGGTTCGTTGCTGGTTTCGCCAAAGCCCATCAACTGTTTGGTGTTGGCGATAAGGAACGGCAGCGCCGCGTACACACCATCGGCGTCTTCGTTTTCCAGCCCGCCGCGCATTGACTGATAAGTCCCGACGCCAAGGAACACGGCATCGTAATCTTTCAGTAGATCGTCAAGCTGTACGTCACGGCCCACTTCGGTATTGAGCCTGAATTCAATACCCATGCCGGTGAAGATTTCACGGCGGCGCGTCATCACCTCTTTTTCCAGCTTGAAGGCTGGAATGCCGAAAGTCAGCAGGCCGCCGATTTCCGGGTGACGGTCGAAGACGACAGCTTTGACACCGTTGCGCGTCAGGACATCCGCACACGACAGACCCGCCGGACCTGCGCCGATAATCGCCACTTTTTTATCGGTTTGCTTCACGCCGGACATATCCGGGCGCCAGCCCATTTCGAACGCTTTATCATTGATATAACGCTCAATATTACCGATGGTCACTGCGCCGAATTCATCGTTCAGGGTACAGGAACCTTCGCACAGACGATCCTGCGGGCAGACACGTCCGCACACTTCCGGCAGGGTATTTGTTTGATGCGACAGTTCTGCCGCTTCAAAAATACGTCCCTCGTTGGCGAGCTTCAGCCAGTTCGGGATGTAGTTGTGTACCGGGCATTTCCACTCGCAGTATGGGTTGCCGCATGACAGGCAGCGATCAGCCTGTGCTTTGGCCTGGCCTTCGGAAAACGGCTCGTAAATTTCAACAAACTCAATTTTGCGGATCTTCAGCGGTTTCTTTGGCGGATCAACGCGCTGCAGGTCGATAAATTGATAAACATTCTGACTCATTGTTGCTACCCCTTACTGCGCCTGCACGCGCAACTCTGCTGCGCTACGACTACGGTGACCCAGCAGTGCTTTTACATCACTGGACTTCGGTTTAACCAGCGCGAATTTAGTGGCGAAGGTTGACCAGTTAGCCAGAATTTCTTCGCCACGCTGGGAACCAGTATGCTGCACATGCTCGGTGATAAGACCACGCAGATGCTCTTCATGGATCGCCAGAGAGTCCACGCTTAAGACCTCCACCAGTTCCGGGTTAACGCGTTTGCGGAAATCACCACTTTCGTCGAGAACGTAAGCGAAGCCGCCAGTCATGCCCGCGCCGAAGTTAACGCCAGTTTTACCCAGAATACAGACGATACCGCCCGTCATATATTCACAGCCGTTGTCGCCAATACCTTCTACCACGGTAATAGCACCGGAGTTACGCACGCCAAAACGTTCACCCGCGCGGCCAGCGGCATACAGACGACCGCCGGTCGCGCCATACAGGCAAGTGTTGCCGATAATGCTCGCCTCGTGGCTGCGGAAGGCCGAGCCAACCGGAGGACGAATGGCGATTAAGCCGCCCGCCATGCCTTTACCGACATAGTCGTTGGCATCGCCCGTCAGATACAGCTCCACGCCGCCCGCGTTCCACACGCCGAAACTCTGGCCTGCGGTGCCGTTGAAGTACGCTTTAATCGGATCGGCAGCCAGCCCCTGATCGCCGTGCGTCTGGGCGATATAACCTGAAAGCGATGCGCCGACAGAACGGTCGGTGTTACGAATATCGAACCAGAAGGTTTTGCTCTGGCGCTCATCGACAAACGGTTTCGCCTGTTGCAGCAACTGCGCATTCAGCAGGCCGTTATCAAACGGCGGGTTGTTTTCGGTGCAGTAGAGCGCCTTGCCAGCCTTAGGCTCGGCAGTCTCCAGCAGCTTCGATAGCGCCAGTTTTTGCTGTTTAGCGGTGAAACCGTCCAGCTCTTTCAGCAGGTCGGTGCGACCAATCAGATCCACCAGACGTGTTACGCCCAGCTGTGCCATCAGCTCGCGGGTTTCACGGGCGATAAATTCAAAGTAATTCGTCACCTTGAACGGCAGGCCGTGGTAGTGATTTTTACGCAGTTTTTCGTCCTGAGTTGCCACGCCGGTGGCGCAGTTGTTCAGATGGCAAATACGCAGATATTTACAGCCGAGCGCCACCATTGGGCCAGTGCCGAAACCGAAACTTTCCGCGCCGAGGATGGCTGCTTTGATGATATCGACACCGGTTTTCAGGCCGCCATCAACCTGCAAACGGATCTTATGACGCAAGCCGTTGGCAACCAGCGCCTGTTGGGTTTCAACAAGCCCCAGCTCCCACGGGCAGCCTGCGTATTTCACCGATGAAAGCGGACTTGCGCCGGTGCCGCCGTCATAGCCTGCGATGGTGATCAAGTCCGCATAGGCTTTCGCCACGCCAGTCGCGATGGTGCCTACGCCCGGCTCAGACACCAGCTTCACGGAGATCATCGCTTTCGGGTTAACCTGTTTCAGGTCGAAAATCAGCTGCGCTAAATCCTCGATAGAGTAGATATCGTGGTGCGGTGGCGGGGAGATCAACGTTACGCCCGGCACGGAATAGCGCAGTTTGGCGATGTAAGGAGTGACTTTATCGCCCGGTAACTGACCGCCTTCACCCGGTTTCGCGCCCTGGGCGACTTTAATCTGAATGACGTCGGCATTGACCAGGTACGCCGGAGTAACACCGAAGCGACCGGAAGCCACCTGCTTGATGCGCGACACTTTGTTAGTGCCATAGCGCGCCGGATCTTCACCACCTTCACCGGAGTTGGAATTGCCGCCAATGCTGTTCATCGCTTCCGCCAGCGCCTCGTGCGCTTCCGGGCTTAATGCGCCGATAGACATTGCGGCGGTATCGAAGCGTTTAAACAGTTCGCTTGCCGGTTCAACATCAGCAATGTTGACCGCTTCATCACCTGGAGTAATCGCCAGCAGATCGCGCAGCGTGGTAGCAGGACGCTCGTTAACCAGCTTCGCGTATTCCTGATAGTCGCTGTACTCGCCGCTCTGTACCGCCTGTTGCAACGTGCGCACTACGTCCGGGTTGTAGGCGTGGTATTCGCCGCCGTGCACATATTTCAGCAGGCCGCCCTGGCTGATGGGTTTACGCGCCAGCCAGGCACGTTTCGAGAGATTCAGCAGATCCTGCTGGAAGTCTTCAAAGCCTGCTCCGCCAATGCGGCTAACCACGCCCTGGAAGCACAGGCTCACAACGTCATCGTGCAGACCGACCGCCTCAAACAGTTTCGAGCAGCGGTAAGAGGCGATGGTGGAGATGCCCATTTTGGACATGATTTTGTACAAGCCTTTGTTGATGCCGTTACGGTAGTTGAGCATCACGGTACGATAATTTTTGGCAATCGCGTGGGTGTCAACCAGGCGACCCAGCGTTTCATAGGCAAGGTACGGATAAATAGCCGTCGCGCCGAAGCCTAGTAACACGGCGAAGTGGTGCGGATCGCGGGCGCTGGCGGTTTCGACGATGATGTTGGCGTCGCAACGCAGGCTTTGATCGACCAGACGGGTCTGGATCGCGCCAACCGCCATCGGAGCCGGAACCGGCAGGCGATCTTTAGCGATATTCCGGTCGGAGAGCACCAGCAACACGGTGCCGCTACGTACCATTTTTTCGGCTTTGTCGCACAGCTCTTTGACCGTCGCTTCGAGCGTGGTTTTAGTGACGTCAAAGGTGATATCCAGCGTATCTGCGCGGTAGTGCTCCTCTTTCATCGTCGTGAGCTGTTTGAAATCGGAGTAGAGCAGAATCGGCGATTTAAAGCTTAAACGGTGCGCCTGGCCCTCTGCTTCACAGAAGACGTTCATTTCACGACCAATGCTGGTGGCGAGCGACATAACATGCGCTTCACGCAGCGGGTCGATTGGCGGGTTAGTCACCTGAGCAAACTGCTGGCGGAAGTAGTCGTAAATAATGCGCGGCTGACTGGAGAGCACGGCGAATGGGGTATCATCGCCCATCGATCCGACCGCTTCCTGACCGTTTTCGCCCAGTACGCGAATTACGGAGTCCAGCTCTTCCGCGCTGTAGTTAAACTGTTTCTGGTAGCTGGCAAGCGTGTCGTCGTCCAGTTCGCGGCTACCCACTTCTTCATCGGGCAGATCTTCAAACGGTACCAGTCGGCGGACGTTTTTCTCCATCCACTCTTTATAAGGGTGGCGGCTTTTCAGATCGTCATCGGTTTCTGCCGAGTGCAGAATACGCCCACTGCGGGTGTCGATCACCATCAGTTCGCCTGGCCCGACGCGGCCTTTTTCGACTACTTCGTCAGGTTGGTAATCCCAGATGCCGACTTCAGAGGCGCAGGTGATGAGTTTATCTTTGGTGATGACGTAGCGCGCCGGACGCAGACCGTTACGGTCGAGGTTACAGGCAGCGAAGCGACCGTCAGACATCACGATGCCCGCCGGGCCATCCCACGGCTCCATATGCATGGAGTTAAAATCGAAGAACGCGCGCAGTTCCGGATCCATATCCGGGTTGTTCTGCCAGGCGGGTGGCACTAACAGACGCATGGCGCGGATGATATCCATCCCGCCCGCCAGCAGCAGTTCCAGCATGTTATCCATTGAACTGGAGTCAGAACCCGTTTCGTTGACGAAGGGTGCAGCGTCGTGCAAATCCGGGATCAGCGGCGTCTGGAATTTATAAGTACGGGCGCGCGCCCACTGACGGTTACCGGTGATAGTGTTGATTTCGCCGTTGTGCGCCAGATAGCGGAACGGCTGCGCCAGCGGCCAGCGCGGCACGGTGTTGGTGGAGAAGCGTTGATGGAACAGGCAGATAGCTGATTCCAGACGCAGATCAGCAAGATCCAGGTAAAAGCGCGGCAAATCCGCCGGCATACACAGACCTTTATAGATGTTGACCAGATTCGACAGGCTACAGACGTAGAAGTCTTTATCGGCCTCGAGACGTTTTTCAATGCGGCGACGGGCGATAAACAGACGGCGCTCCATATCGCGCGGACGCCAGCCTGCCGGGGCGTTCACAAAAATTTGCTCAATGCGCGGCAGCGAGGAGAGGGCGATTTCACCCAGTACACCTTCGTTGGTAGGGACATCACGCCAGCCGACAATCGACAAGGTTTCGCGTTGTAGCTCTTCTTCAACGATGCGGCGTGCGGCGGCGGCGAGTTCAGGATCTTTATTCAGGAAGATCATCCCGACGGCGTAGTTTTTCGCTAAACGCCAGCCGCGTTCCTGCGCAACGATGCGAAAAAAGCGATCCGGTTTTTGTAACAGCAGACCGCAACCGTCACCGGTTTTACCATCAGCGAGAATCGCGCCACGGTGCTGCATACGGGCCAGTGCGTGTATTGCAGTACGCACTACCTTGTGGCTAGGTTCGCCTTCTATGTGGGCGATCAGGCCGAAACCACAGTTATCCCTCTCAAGGGATTTATCGTACAACATATCGTGAACCTCCCCCAGGCTCTGCGGGAACCCCACTACCGAACCGCTGCGCACGGGCACAGAAAGAGCATGGCGACGGGGTTTGCGTTTCATACGCTTACCTCGCATTCGCCCCCTTTTTTGTCCTTTTCGCATCAGTTAATACGGTGAAGAGGGGAACTCAATTACTGCATAAATATGATGAGCAGGCTGCTCATCCAGAAAGCTTCCAGCGGATTTCCAACTTATCGGGAAAGCTGATACAGGTCAAATGGCAAGCTTATTGGTCTGGAAATGTGCTTTAGCGCAAAATTCTTTGTTAATTTATTGAATTTAAACTGAATTTGTTGTTCTTTATTAATGGGAGGGGAAAAAGGAAAACGTTGAGTGCCTGACTACTATAGCGGCGTGTTAACCCTTATCCTGCCTTGAATTGACGTTTGAAGCAGTGTTTTATACTGCCTTAAGAGGAAAAGGCATTTCATGCTACTGTTTTTGTTTAAAATCCATTAGCGGATAAAAAAATCCGACGCAAGATAAGCAAAAGTAATTTATGTGCTATTGCATTAAATTTCAGTAATTGTGATTTATTATGCAGTTGATATAAGCAGGCCGGGGCGATTGATCCAGGTCATCGCCGAATTGAGCTAAAAATGGCAGGCTTTGGCCTCTTTTCAAGGCGCGGTCTATCAGATTATGCAGTTACAGAAATTAGTCAATATGTTTGGTGGGGATCTTACCCGTCGTTACGGGCAAAAGGTGCATAAACTGACGCTGCATGGCGGTTTTAGCTGCCCGAATCGTGACGGAACCATCGGACGCGGCGGATGCACATTCTGTAATGTTGCTTCGTTTGCCGACGAAGCACAGCAGCATCGCTCCATTGCCGAACAACTGGCGCATCAGGCGAATCTGGTTAACCGCGCGAAACGCTATCTGGCCTACTTTCAGGCTTATACCAGCACCTTTGCGGAAGTTCAGGTGCTGCGTTCCATGTATCAACAGGCGGTGAGCCAGGCCAATATTGTCGGTTTGTGTGTTGGTACGCGCCCGGACTGCGTGCCGGATGCGGTGTTGGATCTGCTTTGTGAATATAAAGACCAGGGCTACGAAGTGTGGCTGGAGCTGGGCCTGCAAACCGCGCATGACAAAACGCTGCATCGCATCAATCGCGGACATGATTTTGCCTGCTATCAGCGCACGACCCAGCTGGCGCGTCAGCGTGGACTGAAGGTGTGTTCTCATTTAATTGTCGGCCTGCCTGGCGAAGGGCACGCGGAATGTTTGCAAACGCTGGAGCGAGTGGTTGAAACCGGCGTGGACGGCATAAAGCTTCATCCCCTGCATATCGTGAAAGGCAGTATTATGGCGAAAGCCTGGGAAGCGGGGCGTTTGAACGGTATTGAACTGGACGATTACACGCTGACGGCCGGAGAAATGATTCGCCATACGCCACCGGAGGTTATCTACCACCGAATTTCCGCCAGCGCCCGTCGCCCGACGCTACTTGCTCCGCTGTGGTGTGAAAATCGCTGGACGGGAATGGTCGAGCTGGATCGCTATCTGAATGAACATGGCGTACAGGGATCGGCGCTGGGACGTCCGTGGATACCTCCAACGGCGTAGGCCATTGAGGGGAATTCCGCATTTCTCACACAATTTATAACGTAACTGTCAGAATTGGGTATTATTGGGGCAGGTTGTCGTGAAGGAATTCCCTAATGAAGCAAATTCGTCTGCTGGCGCAGTATTATGTTGACCTGATGATGAAGTTAGGTCTGGTGCGCTTCTCAATGTTGCTGGCGCTGGCCCTTGTCGTTCTCGCCATTGTGGTACAAATGGCGGTGACCATGGTGCTGCATGGTCAGGTCGAAAGCATTGATGTTATTCGCTCTATCTTCTTTGGTCTGCTGATTACGCCGTGGGCGGTCTACTTTCTTTCGGTGGTTGTAGAGCAACTGGAGGAGTCACGACAACGTCTGTCACGGTTGGTGCAAAAACTGGAGGAGATGCGTGAGCGCGATCTGAGCCTCAACGTTCAGTTAAAAGACAATATTACCCAGCTTAATCAGGAAATTGCCGTTCGTGAAAAAGCGGAAGCTGAATTGCAGGAAACCTTCGGTCAGCTGAAAATTGAAATCAAAGAGCGTGAAGAGACACAAATTCAGCTCGAACAGCAATCCTCTTTCTTACGTTCCTTCCTTGACGCCTCTCCAGACCTGGTTTTTTACCGTAACGAAGATAAAGAGTTTTCCGGCTGCAACCGCGCAATGGAATTGCTAACCGGGAAGAGCGAAAAACAACTGGTTCATCTGAAACCTGCTGATGTTTACTCACCGGAAGCCGCCGCGAAAGTCATTGAGACCGATGAAAAAGTGTTCCGTCATAATGTGTCACTGACCTATGAGCAGTGGCTGGATTATCCCGACGGACGCAAAGCCTGCTTTGAAATCCGTAAAGTGCCGTACTACGACCGCGTGGGTAAACGCCACGGTTTGATGGGGTTTGGTCGTGACATTACCGAGCGTAAGCGGTATCAGGATGCGCTCGAACGTGCCAGCCGCGACAAAACGACTTTTATCTCCACCATCAGTCACGAATTGCGTACACCGCTGAACGGTATCGTTGGTTTAAGCCGCATTCTGCTGGATACGGAACTCACTGCTGAGCAGGAAAAATATCTCAAAACCATCCATGTTTCCGCCGTCACTTTGGGGAATATTTTTAACGATATTATCGACATGGATAAGATGGAGCGGCGTAAAGTTCAGCTTGATAACCAGCCAGTTGATTTCACCAGTTTCCTTGCCGATCTGGAAAATCTCTCCGCATTGCAGGCGCAACAAAAAGGGCTGCGTTTTATTCTGGAACCGACGCTACCATTACCGCATCAGATCATTACCGACGGTACGCGTTTACGGCAGATCCTGTGGAATCTCATCAGTAACGCCGTCAAATTCACCCAGCAAGGGCAGGTTACCGTGCGCGTGCGCTACGATGAAGGCGACATGCTGCATTTTGAAGTGGAAGACTCCGGCATCGGTATTCCGCAGGATGAGCTGGATAAAATTTTTGCCATGTATTATCAGGTGAAAGACAGTCACGGTGGTAAACCTGCCACCGGCACCGGCATTGGCCTGGCGGTTTCTCGTCGGCTGGCGAAAAATATGGGCGGCGATATCACCGTCACCAGCGAACAGGGCAAGGGTTCTACCTTTAGGTTGACGATCCACGCACCGTCGGTGGCAGAAGAGGTCGATGACGCGTTTGACGAAGACGATATGCCTTTACCGGCGCTGAATGTGCTGCTGGTGGAAGACATTGAACTGAACGTTATTGTCGCGCGTTCTGTACTGGAAAAATTGGGTAACAGCGTTGATGTAGCAATGACCGGCAAGGCGGCGCTGGAGATGTTTAAACCAGGCGAATACGACCTGGTATTGCTGGATATTCAGTTGCCAGATATGACCGGGCTGGATATCTCTCGTGAACTGACGAAGCGTTATCCGCGCGAAGATTTACCGCCGCTGGTGGCTTTAACCGCCAATGTGCTGAAAGATAAACAAGAGTACCTCAATGCTGGAATGGATGATGTGCTGAGTAAGCCGCTTTCCGTACCGGCGCTAACCGCGATGATCAAGAAATTCTGGGATACCCAGGATGATGAGGAGAGCACGGTGACGACAGAAGAGAACAGCAAATCTGAAGCATTACTCGATATACCCATGCTGGAACAGTATCTCGAACTTGTAGGGCCGAAATTGATTACCGATGGACTGGCGGTGTTTGAGAAAATGATGCCGGGCTATGTGAGTGTACTGGAGTCGAACCTGACGGCGCAGGATAAAAAAGGCATCGTCGAGGAAGGGCATAAAATTAAAGGCGCGGCAGGTTCAGTGGGGTTACGCCATCTACAACAGCTGGGTCAGCAAATTCAGTCTCCCGACCTTCCTGCGTGGGAAGATAACGTAGGTGAATGGATTGAAGAGATGAAAGAAGAGTGGCGTCACGACGTAGATGTGCTGAAAGCGTGGGTTGCGAAAGCTACTAAAAAATGACCCCGGCTAGACCGGGGTGCGCGAATACTGCGCCAACACCAGGGAAATCTTGGCTGCGCCGTAAATTATTATGATGAGTTACAAGGGCACAGCACTGTTTTTCAGGCCGCACGCAGTTAAGATAGCAAATCTTAAATGATTTGTTACATGAATCAGTTAAATGTGTGATGCGTAGCATTTTTATTAAAAAGATTAATGTGTTTCAGTCAGTTGCGAAAGGATGATCACAATGAAGAAAATTGGCGTAGTTCTGAGCGGGTGCGGCGTCTATGACGGTTCTGAAATTCATGAAGCGGTGTTGACGTTGTTAGCTATTTCACGCAGCGGCGCGCAGGCGGTCTGCTTTGCGCCGGATAAGCAGCAGGTTGACGTTATCAACCATTTAACCGGCGAGGCGATGGCGGAATCGCGCAATGTGCTGATTGAAGCCGCGCGTATTGCGCGTGGTGAGATCCGTCCTCTGACTCAGGCCGATGCTGCCGAACTGGATGCGTTGATTGTGCCGGGTGGCTTTGGCGCGGCGAAGAATTTAAGCAATTTTGCCAGCCTTGGCAGTGAATGCACCGTTGATCGTGAATTAAAGGCGTTGGCGCAAGCGATGCATCAGGCCGGTAAACCGCTTGGTTTTATGTGTATTGCCCCGGCGATGCTGCCGAAAATTTTCGATTTCCCGCTGCGTTTGACCATCGGTACTGATATCGATACCGCAGAAGTGCTGGAAGCGATGGGCGCGGAGCATGTGCCATGTCCGGTCGATGATATCGTTGTTGATGAAGACAATAAGATTGTCACTACACCGGCTTATATGTTGGCACAGAACATTGCGGAAGCAGCGAACGGCATTGATAAGCTGGTTTCTCGCGTGCTGGTTCTGGCTGAATGAGTAAAAGCCGCTTAACGGCGTTCGGTTTCGTTCGTCGTTTTCTTCTGCGGTTAGTGGTTGTCCTCGCCGTTTTATGGGGCGGGGGCATCGCGTTGTTTAGCATAGCGCCCGTTCCGTTCTCAGCGGTAATGTTCGAGCGACAGGTCAGTGCATGGCTACATGGTAATTTTCGTTACGTGGCACATTCTGACTGGGTCAGTATGGATCAAATATCGCCGTGGATGGGACTGGCGGTGATTGCCGCAGAAGATCAGAAATTCCCTGAGCACTGGGGCTTTGATGTCGCTTCCATTGAGAAAGCTCTGGCGCACAACGAGCGTAATGAAAATCGTATTCGCGGCGCATCAACGCTTTCCCAGCAGACAGCCAAAAACCTCTTTTTATGGGATGGGCGTAGCTGGATACGTAAAGGGCTGGAAGCAGGTCTGACATTGGGGATAGAAACGGTCTGGAGCAAAAAACGCATCCTGACGGTTTATCTGAATATTGCCGAATTTGGCGATGGTGTGTTTGGTGTTGAAGCCGCAGCGCAACGCTATTTCCATAAACCCGCGAGCAAACTCACTCAGTCGGAGGCTGCCTTACTGGCAGCAGTACTTCCGAACCCACTACGCTTTAAAGCTTCCGCACCCTCAGGCTACGTGCGTAGCCGTCAGGCGTGGATTTTACGGCAGATGCATCAGTTGGGCGGTGAATCTTTTATGCGGCAACATCAACTGGATTAAGCTTCGCGCGAGGTGAGGGAGAGTTTCTTGTTCTCACTGAGTTGTGCGTCTTTCTTCAGGGCAACCGATAACGCGGGTTGAGCGATAAAACGTTGCCACAATCGCTCTTGTTTACGTAAACAACACCACTTCGACCAGGTCGCTAACGGAATCCACGTGCTTTCACCAATGTTGTCACAGACGACGGGAATAATTTCTGACTCGCTGATGCGGTGACAAAGAATATTCTGCGGCTTCAGCGACATTGTCACGATGCGGTTATCCTGCAAATAACGCTTCTGCTGTTTCAGTAGCTGGCGCAGTTGCGCGATATCTTCTTCGTAACGGCATTGTTCAGCAAATTCGGTCAATGTAATAGACGGTTTGCCATCAAAATCGGCAATGACATCGTAGACATAACCGGTCCCGCAATCAGTTTCAACCGTACCGTGATAGCGTGGAATACCGCTCCAGTCTTTTAACCGACGACCAAGATGCGCGTAGTACTTTAACTCACGGCGGATCTCTTTATCACCACCGTCGCCACGGTGATAGACAATCTTGATACAGCGTTGGGCATCTTCCGGATGCGCGTAACATTTCCGATGTCTTCCGGTGCCCAGGGGACTTTGTTCAGATAAGCGAATCATGCCATCTCCTGGAAATATTTTCTGACAGTCTCCAGTATGAGGGCTTAACTTAAACAAAACCTAAACAAGGCTTTTTAAGGTTTTCTTAAGGTTTTGTACGCACAGAAAAGAGCACAAAATGTACAAACCGCGAAAAATGAGGACATTTTCCGCTTGTACATTTTTCACCCTTAAGGGCTGAAGGTGTGTATCCGGGGGAATTAAGCGTCAGGGTTATGAAGATTAATCTTCATCAAAACCAGAGTTAAAGAGGGCGATAACGGCGGCCAGTGCTTCCTCTTCCTGTGGTCCGGTCGCTTCAACTTCAATCTGCCGTCCTTTGGCAGAATCCAACATCAGCAGCGCAATAACGCTGTTGGCTTCAGCCTCGGTGCCTTCGTCATTACGTAACAGCACTTCAGCGTCAAAACCCTGCATTAATTCAAAGAGTTTCATGGCAGGCCGGGCATGCATGCCCAGCTTGTTTGTGATTTCAACAGTTTGCTTGACGGTCATGGTTTACGTTTTTCCAGCGTACGATGGCGTGACTGGACGTTTTTACCGCGCGAGCGGAAGTAGTCTGCCAGCTGTTCTGCAATATACACCGAACGGTGCTTCCCGCCGGTACAACCAATGGCGACCGTCAGGTAGCTACGGTTGTTGGTTTCCAGCATAGGTAACCATAGCTCAAGGTAGCTTCGCGTCTGGTAGATAAAATTGTGTACTTCTGTGTGGCGGTCGAGGAACGCGGCAACAGGTTTATCAAGACCTGTCATTGGACGCAGTTTCGGATCCCAGTGCGGGTTCGGCAAGAAGCGCACATCAAAGACGTAATCTGCATCAATAGGAATGCCGTGTTTGAAGCCGAAGGACTCAAAGACCATCGTCAGTTCACGCTCGCGTTTACCCAGCAAACGGGTACGCAACATTTCTGCCAACTCGTGAACGGACATTTCTGAGGTATCGACAATCAAATCTGCCCGCGAACGCAGTGGCTCCAGCAGATCGCTTTCTTTGTCGATAGCACTTTCCAGCGACAGGTTCTTGCTGGAGAGCGGATGCAGGCGGCGCGTATCACTGTAACGACGAATCAGGGTGTTACGATCGGCATCCAGGAACAGCAGTTGCGGTGAGAAAGCATCAGGCAGGTTACTCATCGCCTGTTCGAATATTTCTGGTGACTCCGGCATATTACGAACATCAATGCTGACGGCGGCAGAAATCTCGCGATCGGCGAGCGTGCGAGCCAGATCGGGTAACAGCACTACGGGAAGGTTATCCACGCAGTAAAAACCCATATCTTCCAGCGCACGAAGGGCGACAGATTTACCTGAGCCTGAACGTCCGCTGACGATCATCAGTACCATGTACTGTTTCTCCTCACAACGTCTAAAAGAGACATTACAGAATAACTACGCTTCATCCGGAGTACCTTCGGTATCCGTAATGATTTGATACAGCTCTTCATCACTCTGGGCTGCGCGTAAACGGCGGCAGATGGTTTTGTCCGCCAGACGTTTCGCCACCAGCGAAAGAGTATGCAGGTGCGTTTTGGTTTGGTCAGCCGGCACCAGCAGGGCAAAAAGTAAGTCCACCGGTTGGTTGTCGATGGCATCGAAAGCTATAGGCGTTTCGAGCTGAACGAAAACACCAACGGCACGCAGAGTATCTTCTTCCAGTTTGCCATGCGGAATGGCAATGCCATTACCGATACCGGTACTGCCCATTTTTTCCCGCGTCAGAATAGCTTCAAAAACCACCTGAGGCGGCAGGCTGAGTTGTTTCGCAGCCAGTTCGCTGATAATTTCCAGTGCACGTTTTTTGCTCTGACAGTGGACGCGGCTTCGCGTACATTCCCTGTTAAGAACACTGCTAAGCTGTAGAGTTGTATCATTATTTGTCATAATTTCACCTAAGAACCTGACCACTCGAATCGTGGGACAGGTTCGGAGCATTAACCGTACAAATGGCCCGTTGTGTCGCACAACAGGCCGCCATGCACTTGCTAATTGCCCGGACAATTAGTGTTGTTTCAATTTATCTTTATGCTTGGTCAACTGGCGTGCCAGCTTATCGATTAAGCCATCAATGGCAGCGTACATGTCCTGACCTTCCGCGCTGGCATGAATCTCGCCACCGTTTACATGCAGTGTTGCATCTGAGGTATGGGTGACTTTCTCCACTTTCAGAACAACATAGACCTGGTTGATTCGGTCAAAATATTGCTCAAGTTTGGCAAATTTTGATGTGACAAATTCGCGCAGGGCCTCGGTGATCTCGACGTTATTTCCGGTAATGTTGAGCTGCATAGTGTCTTCCTTATCGGTTGGGTCAAACGAGCTGTTTACGCTGGTTTGACGGCGGAATGGATAAAGACTCTCGGTATTTCGCAACAGTGCGGCGTGCCACCATGATACCTTGTTCCGACAGCAAAGAGGTTAACTTGCTGTCGCTCAACGGTTTCGCTGGGTTTTCCGCCGCGATTAATTTCTTCACCAGCGCACGAATCGCCGTGGACGAGGCTTCGCCGCCGCCCTCGGTATTGACGTGACTGGAGAAAAAATACTTCAGTTTAAAAATGCCTCGTGGACTATGCAGGTACTTTTGCGTGGTCACGCGAGATATCGTCGATTCATGCATTTCGACAGCCTGGGCGATATCGGCCAGTACCATCGGTTTCATATATTCTTCGCCTTGCTCAAAGAAGGCTTGCTGCTGTTCAACAATACAGCGACTCACGCGCAGTAGCGTATCGTTACGACTTTCCAGACTCTTAATCAACCATTTGGCATCCTGCAGATTGCTGCGGATAAACTGGCTGTCGCCATCGTTACGTGTGTTATTACACATCGAGGCATAGTGCTGGTTGATTTGCAGACGCGGAATACTGTCGCTGTTGAGTTCCACCGTCCAGTGGTCGTTATGCTTACGCACCAACACATCTGGAATGACATATTCCGGTTCGCCGGTCTGGATCGACTGACCGGGGCGAGGATCGAGTGACTGGATCAGATTGACGGCTTCTTTCAGCACATCTTCTTTTAGACGAGTTACGCGCATTAGTGTGCGGAAGTCGTGATTCGCCAGTAGATCAAGATGATCGCTAATGATCAGTCGAGCTTCTTCCAGCCACGGCGTCGTTTTGTCGAATTGGGAGAGTTGGATCAGCAGGCAGTCGCGCAGATCTTTCGCCGCTACACCGACCGGGTCAAACCGTTGGATCCGCTTGAGGACAGCTTCAACTTCATCGATGTCGATCTCTTCATCGCCCATGCTTTCGAGAATATCTTCCAGTGGGACGGTGAGATAACCGGTATCATCAACGGCATCAACGATGGAGGTGGCGATAGCGCGGTCAGTGTCGGAAAACGGCGTCAGTTCGACCTGCCACATCAGATAATCCTGCAAGGTCTGCGTCGTTTCGCCTTGATAGACTGGCAATTCGTCGTCAATGTAGTCACCGCTGGTGCCGGACGGCGTACCGGCAGTGTAGATGGTGTCCCAACTGGCATCGAGCGGCAGCTCTTCCGGCATCTCTTTTTGTTCGAGCGCGTCAGCAGTGTCCAGCGTTTCGCTATCTGGCGTTTCGTGAGTGTCGATTTCATCATGAGTGTCGATTTGCTCAAGCAGTGGATTACTCTCCAGCGCCTGCTGCAGCTCCTGTTGAAGTTCCAGCGTGGACAGCTGCAACAGACGAATTGCCTGTTGTAGCTGAGGCGTCATCGCCAGTTGCTGACTAAGCCTGAGTTGCAAACCTTGCTTCATGTTCAGAATCGTACTCTCCTGCTAAAACGTCGCGAGCTTCTACCCTATCAGAGTCTGAAGTCTTCCCCAAGGTATACACGCTTAACATGTTCGTCTTGTAAGATTTCTGTAGGTGTGCCGTGGGCGATCAAATGCCCCTGACTGACGATATAAGCGCGTTCACAAACTGCCAGTGTTTCACGCACGTTATGGTCAGTGATCAGCACACCCAGGCCGCTGTCGCGCAGGTGCTCAATGATGCGTTTGATGTCGATAACCGAGATCGGGTCAACCCCGGCAAACGGTTCATCAAGCAGAATAAATTTCGGATTCGCAGCCAGTGCGCGGGCAATTTCTACACGGCGACGTTCACCACCGGAGAGCGATTGCCCCATGCTGTCACGCAGGTGCTCAATGTGAAACTCTTCCATCAGCTCGTTCGCGCGGTCTTCACGTTGTTCAGCAGACAAGTCGTCACGAATTTGCAGTACCGCCATCAGGTTATCGTAAACGCTGAGGCGGCGGAAAATGGAGGCTTCCTGCGGCAGATAGCCGATACCACGGCGCGCGCGCGCGTGTAATGGCAGCAGACTGATATCGTCATCATCAATAATGATGTTGCCTGCATCGCGCGGCACAATGCCAACAACCATGTAGAAAGTGGTGGTCTTACCGGCACCGTTTGGCCCCAGCAGACCAACAATTTCCCCTGAGTTGACGGTCAGACTGACGTCTTCCACCACGCGGCGACCCTTGTAGGCTTTTGCAAGGTTCTTTGCTGTTAATGTTGCCATAACGAATTAATTACCTTTCTTCTGTGCCGGGGTCTGGCCTTTGTTGTTTTTATCCTGCAACTGCGACGGCACCAGAACGGTGGTTACGCGCTTACCTTTATCGCTGAAAGCCTGCATTTTCTGCTCTTTCACCAGATAAGTGATTTTATCGCCCTTTATATTGCTATCGACCTGCTGCAGATAAGCATTACCGGTCAGAACGACAAAATCTTTCGCCAGTTCGTAATGCATCTGGGAAGCGTGACCTTCGACAGGTTTACCGTTGTCCTGCATTTGATAGAACGTCGCTGGCTTACCGTAGCCATCGATCACTTCTTTGCCCTGCTCGCCGCCCGGACGGGTAACGACCACTTTATCGGCATTAATTTTGATGGTGCCCTGGGTAACAATGACGTTACCCGTGAAGGTGACCACGTTGCCTTGCATATCAAGAGATTGCTGATCCGACTCAATGTGAATCGGCTGGTCAGTGTCTCCGGTAACGGCAAATGCCGGAATACTGGCGGCCAGAAGTGAGCTGGCAAGCACAAGATTAAGGCTGAGTTTGTTTGTTTTGAATTTCATAGGATGTTCTAACCTTTTCAATCAGCTCGGCGTTCTTGCTGCGTAAGTTGCCGCGCATTTTCAGACCGCTGGAGTTAAATGTTGTTCCGTATAACGTGACGAGGTCTTCAGAGGTAACATCCTGCGTCACCAGATTGATCTGCGCGTTATCCGTCGTGATTCTGCGAAGTTGAGAGTCCGGCACAAGTGCGTTGACTTCAACGTGTCCATATAAATAGAGCATCCGATCATTGGTCAGCTTGGCTTTATCCGCTTTTACGGACCATGTCGGGATTTTATCCTTATCAAACGTAGTAAGTACCGGTTGCGTAAACCACGAAACGGCCTGATCGGAATAATATTCAACGTGTTGAGCAATCAATCGATAGCTTAGCGCCCCTTCTGGGTTATAGACGAGCGTGTCCGTATGCTCGCTTTTATAGGTGGGATCATTGTTGTTGACGACCACCTGGGCGGTATCGTCTTTCTCGGTCATGTTAATACCGATCATCACCAGAACCGCCAGTGATAGCACAATGATAACCCAACGTCTGGCTTTACTCATATCGATTGCCCTTTGGCTTCATCCAGTTTGCCCTGCGCCAGGAGTAATAAGTCGCAAACTTCACGCACTGCGCCACGACCGCCAGCAATGCGAGTCACGTAATCGGCGCGCGGAAGCAACAGCGGGTGCGCATCGGCCACGGCTACGCTTAGACCCACTTTTTCCATTACCGGCCAGTCGATGAGATCATCCCCAACGTAAGCCACGTTTTCCGGGGCGATCGCCAGTTTTTCCAGCAGATCGCTAAAGGCGATAAGTTTATTCGACTGCCCCTGATACAAGTGAGTAATCCCCAATGTGGCACAGCGATCTTCTACCAGTTTAGCCTTTCGCCCGGTAATGATGGCGACTTCAATATCAGAGGTGAGCGCACAACGAATGCCATAGCCATCACGAACATTGAACGCTTTAAGTTCTTCGCCGTTGTTGCCCATATAAATCAGGCCATCTGACAGCACGCCATCGACGTCAAGGATCAGCAGACGAATATTTTCTGCTTTTGCCATAACGTCGGCACTGACAGGGCCGTAACAGGTCTCAAGTGACGCACCTGCTTTATTCATTGTTGTTTATCCTTGAATCTTTACACTACGCCAGCACGCAGTAAATCATGCATATGTAACACACCGAGTAAATGGTCGCCATCGGCAACCATTACGGAGGTGATATGGCGGGACTGCATTAAGTTCAGTGCCTCAACGGCCAGAATGCCAGGGCGTACGCGAATTCCCCCCGGCGTCATCACATCGGCAATACTTAATTGACGGACATCCACGCCCATATCGAAGACACGGCGTAAATCACCGTCGGTAAAGATGCCTTCAATCATCATATTGTCATCGCAAATGACGGTCATACCAAGATTTTTGCGGGTAACTTCCAGTAATGCATCGCGCAGGCTGGCGGTTTTTTTAACATGCGGGATCTCATCACCCGTATGCATAATATCGTTTACGCGCAGCAGAAGTTTACGACCCAGTGCGCCGCCGGGATGTGAGAGCGCAAAATCTTCGGCGGTAAAGCCGCGCGCTTTTAACAGCGCGACGGCGAGCGCATCGCCCATAACCAGCGTGGCGGTGGTGCTGCTGGTCGGTGCCAGCCCCAACGGACAGGCTTCTTTCGCTATTTTAACACACAGATGCACGTCTGCGGCGCGCGCCATGCTGCTCTCCGGGCGACCGGTAATGCAGATTAACGGCACGTGAAGACGCTTAAGCACCGGAATCAATGCATTGATTTCGCTGGATTCACCAGAGTTAGAGATAGCAATTACCACATCCTGCGGGGTGACCATGCCTAAATCGCCATGCGCGGCTTCGCCAGGATGGACGAAAAATGACGGAGTACCGGTGCTGGCAAAGGTCGCGGCCATTTTGCGTCCAATGTGTCCCGATTTGCCCATCCCCATAACCACGACTTTGCCTTTACACCAAAACATCTTTTCGCAAGCGAGCGCGAAATTCTGATTGATGTATTGATCAAGCTCCGCCAGGCATTCACGTTCAATCGCCAGGACTTCTTTACCTGCTTGCTGAAAGTCAAAACCCGGTTGCAACTCTACGTGCGACATAATGCGTTTCCAGTTATTCAACGAGTATTGGCGATAACCAGTACAACATCGCCAGCCATACGATAAATCCGCCTGTTAATAATACCCCTACGCCACGGCCCGGTTGCGGGGAGCGTCGCCAGCACAGCAACGCAAAAATAATGCTTACCAACAACATCACGCTATAGTCACGGCTGTACGCCAGTGGGTTAACCTCCCCTGGCGTAATCAGCGCCGGCAGACCCAGTACGATGACGATATTAAAAATATTCGCGCCAATGATATTACCGATGGCGATGTCGTTTTCACCTTTGCGAACACCGGCTATCGCGGTTGCCAGTTCTGGCAGACTAGTGCCGATAGCGATTGCCGTCAGACCAATAGTCAATTCGCTGATGGCAAAGTAATTCGCCAGTACGGTGGCGTTATCAATCACCATCCGCGTAGCCACTGGCATGATGATCAGCGCAATGCCAAGCCATAAAAATGCGACGGGTAAACCGCCTTCACGCGGTAGCTCTGCAAGCTGCTCTCTGGTCAGGCTATCGGTTCCCTGACGTTCGGCCTGATGTGCAAGTTTAACAATGAACAGCAGCCATAGCACAGCCAGAAAAAGGAGAAAGATACCATCGCTGCGACTAAGTTGTCCGTCATAGAGTACGGAACCGGCTACCACGCTGACGAATAACATTAATGGTAACTCGCGGCGCAGAACATCGGAATGGACGGTAAAAGGGCGCACCAGTGCGGTCAGACCTAGGATCAGCAAGATATTGATAATGTTTGAGCCAAGCGCCGTGCCGACGGCTAAATCGCGTTGTTCGTGCAGCGACGCGGCAAGCGAAACAATAATTTCTGGGAGTGACGTGCCAATACTGACCACAGTCATGCCAATGATCAGCGGAGGGATGCCAAAAGTGCGGCAAAGAATGGAAGCGGCAAATACCAGACGATCGGCACTGTATACGATCAAAAGTAAACCAACAATTAACAGTGCCGTAGCTAAAAGCATCTAACGTCCTTTCTTCAGGTATACTCGCCGGTCGCTGAAGATTCTCAGAAAGCCGTAACGGATTCTTAATTTTGACTTTATGCGGCTAAAAAGTAAAACAAATGCCAGCTTTAGCTAACCACGGCGGGTAATATTCTGTAAATATGTTGGGTTCAAGGTTAAATTGAGCGCCATGCTTAGAAAATCAACGCAAGACGAAGGGTGAATTATGGAGCAGTCTGTGGCGAATTTAGTCGATATGCGCGATGTCAGTTTTACGCGTGGCAATCGCTGCATCTTCGATAATATTTCCCTGACCGTGCCGCGAGGGAAGATCACGGCAATCATGGGGCCATCGGGCATCGGTAAAACGACGCTACTCCGTCTGATTGGCGGGCAAATCGCACCAGATCACGGTGAGATCCTTTTTGATGGCGAGAATATTCCGGCGATGTCTCGTTCGCGCCTGTACACTGTGCGCAAACGGATGAGCATGTTGTTTCAGTCCGGGGCGTTGTTCACAGATATGAACGTATTTGACAACGTGGCCTATCCACTGCGCGAACATACCCAGCTCCCCGCGCCATTGTTGCATAGCACGGTGATGATGAAGCTGGAAGCTGTAGGGCTGCGTGGAGCGGCGAAACTTATGCCTTCTGAACTTTCCGGCGGGATGGCTCGTCGCGCTGCACTGGCGCGTGCGATTGCCCTGGAGCCGGATCTCATCATGTTTGATGAACCGTTTGTTGGGCAGGATCCGATCACTATGGGCGTACTGGTGAAGCTGATTTCTGAGCTGAACAGCGCGTTGGGCGTGACCTGCGTGGTAGTTTCTCATGATGTGCCGGAAGTCTTAAGTATTGCTGATCACGCCTGGATTCTGGCGGATAAAAAAATTGTCGCTCACGGTAGCGCCCAGGCGTTGCAGGCGAATCCTGATCCGCGCGTACGTCAGTTTCTGGACGGGATAGCTGACGGACCTGTTCCGTTCCGCTATCCTGCCGGCGATTATCACGCTGATCTTTTACCAGGGAGTTAAGCCACTCATGCTGTTAAATGCGCTGGCCTCGCTTGGACATAAAGGGATTAAAACCCTGAGAACGTTCGGGCGGGCCGGGTTAATGTTATTCAATGCGCTGGTAGGCAAACCGGAATTTCGTAAACATGCGCCGCTGCTGGTGCGTCAGCTCTATAATGTCGGCGTCCTGTCGATGCTGATTATTGTGGTTTCTGGCGTGTTCATCGGAATGGTGCTGGGTCTGCAAGGTTATCTGGTTCTGACCACCTATAGTGCGGAAACCAGTCTGGGTATGCTGGTGGCGTTATCGCTGCTGCGTGAACTGGGACCGGTGGTTGCTGCGTTACTGTTTGCCGGGCGTGCCGGTTCGGCGCTAACCGCAGAAATCGGCTTGATGCGCGCCACAGAGCAGCTCTCCAGCATGGAGATGATGGCGGTCGATCCGCTGCGTCGGGTTATTTCTCCGCGTTTCTGGGCTGGGGTTATTTCATTGCCATTGCTGACGATTATTTTCGTCGCCGTGGGGATCTGGGGCGGATCGCTGGTCGGCGTTAGCTGGAAAGGTATTGATAGCGGATTCTTCTGGTCGGCAATGCAAAACGCCGTCGACTGGCGTATGGATCTGGTCAACTGTCTGATTAAGAGCGTGGTGTTCGCCATTACGGTGACGTGGATTTCGTTGTTTAACGGCTACGACGCCATCCCGACTTCTGCCGGGATTAGCCGGGCAACCACTCGCACCGTTGTCCACTCGTCTCTGGCTGTTCTGGGGCTGGATTTTGTGCTGACCGCATTGATGTTTGGGAATTGAGTTCATGCAAACGAAAAAAAATGAAATTTGGGTGGGTATCTTTTTATTAGCAGCACTGCTGGCGGCGCTGTTTGTCTGCCTGAAGGCGGCAAACGTGACGTCCATACGTACTGAACCGACCTACACGCTTTATGCGACGTTCGATAACATTGGCGGCCTGAAAGCGCGCTCTCCGGTCAGCATTGGCGGCGTTGTCGTCGGTCGGGTGGCAGATATTACGCTGGATCCGAAAACCTATCTGCCGCGCGTGACGCTGGAAATTGAACAACGTTATAACCACATTCCTGACACAAGTTCGCTGAGTATTCGTACTTCCGGCCTGCTTGGAGAGCAATATCTGGCGTTAAACGTCGGTTTTGAAGACCCCGAACTGGGTACTGCTATCCTGAAGGATGGCGATTCGATTCAGGACACCAAGTCTGCGATGGTGCTGGAAGATCTCATTGGTCAGTTCCTTTACGGTAGTAAAGGCGATGACAATAAGAATAGTGGCGATGCGCCAGCTGCTGCGCCAGGTAATAATGAAACCACTGAACCTGTGGGTACAACGAAATAATTTCAGGAGAACCGACGCATGTTTAAACGTTTAATGATGGTCGCTTTGCTGGTGATTGCACCGCTGAGTGCGGCAACTGCGGCAGACCAGACCAATCCGTATAAGCTGATGGACGAGGCGGCGCAGAAAACGTTCGATCGCCTGAAGAATGAGCAACCGCAAATTCGGGCCAACCCGGATTATCTGCGTACCATTGTTGATCAGGAACTGCTGCCATACGTACAGGTGAAATACGCCGGTGCGCTGGTGCTGGGCCAGTATTACAAGAGTGCGACCCCAGCTCAACGTGATGCTTACTTTGCCGCTTTCCGTGAGTACCTGAAGCAGGCTTACGGTCAGGCGCTGGCTATGTATCACGGTCAAACCTATCAGATTGCGCCAGAACAGCCGCTGGGCGATAAAACCATTGTGCCTATTCGCGTTACCATTATTGACCCGAATGGTCGCCCGCCGGTACGTCTGGACTTCCAGTGGCGTAAAAACTCCCAGACTGGCAACTGGCAGGCTTACGACATGATTGCAGAAGGCGTCAGCATGATCACCACCAAACAAAACGAGTGGGGGACACTACTGCGTACCAAAGGTATCGACGGCCTGACCGCGCAACTGAAATCAATTTCTCAACAGAAAATCACTCTGGAAGAGAAAAAATAATGAGCGAGTCACTGAGCTGGGTGCAGACGGGCAACACTCTGGTATTAACCGGAGAGTTGGATCAAGACGTACTGCTACCGCTTTGGGAAGTGCGTGAAGAAGCGGTGAAGGGAATTACCTGCATCGATCTTAGCCGCGTGTCCCGCGTCGATACTGGTGGACTGGCGCTGCTGCTCCACCTTATCGATCTGGCGAAAAAGCAGGGCAACAGCGTGACGCTTCAGGGGGTAAACGATAAGGTGTATACCCTGGCAAAGTTGTATAATTTGCCGTCTGATGTCCTGCCTCGTTAAATTTTTTCAGGCTGGATAAGGCGTTAACCGCCTGTCCGGCAAATCCGCCTGCAAGTCGAGCCTTGTTTGATTTATCAGCAAGGCTTTTTGCTTATTTATGCCAGCGCAACTTTGCTCTAAGATGTTTTGCTGGTTTATTAACTGATGAATGAAGATCCCATGGAAAATAATGAAATTCAGAGCGTGCTGATGAACGCTCTCTCCCTCCAGGAAGTCCACGTTTCCGGCGATGGCAGCCACTTTCAGGTTATTGCCGTGGGTGAGATGTTTGACGGCATGAGCCGGGTTAAAAAACAGCAGACGGTTTATGGTCCGCTGATGGAATATATTGCGGATAACCGCATTCATGCTGTGTCGATCAAAGCGTATACCCCTACGGAGTGGGCGCGAGATCGCAAACTGAACGGCTTTTGAGCTATGGGCGATTTGCCGGTAGCGGATATGAATTGTTAACTGAGAACAAACTAAATGGATAAATTTCGTGTTCAGGGGCCAACAAAGCTCCAGGGCGAAGTCACAATTTCCGGCGCTAAAAATGCTGCTCTGCCTATCCTTTTTGCCGCACTACTGGCGGAAGAACCGGTAGAGATCCAGAACGTCCCGAAACTGAAAGACGTTGATACATCAATGAAGCTGCTAAGCCAGCTGGGTGCGAAAGTAGAACGTAATGGGTCTGTGCATATTGACGCCCGCGACGTTAATGTATTCTGCGCACCTTATGATTTGGTCAAAACCATGCGAGCCTCTATCTGGGCGCTGGGGCCGCTGGTGGCACGTTTCGGTCAGGGACAGGTTTCTCTACCTGGTGGTTGTACGATTGGTGCGCGTCCGGTTGATTTGCATATTTCCGGGCTTGAGCAATTAGGCGCGACGATCAAACTGGAAGAAGGTTACGTAAAAGCTTCCGTTGATGGGCGTCTGAAAGGCGCGCATATCGTGATGGATAAAGTCAGCGTCGGCGCAACCGTGACCATCATGTGTGCTGCAACCCTGGCGGAAGGCACCACGATTATTGAAAACGCTGCGCGTGAACCGGAAATTGTCGATACCGCGAACTTCCTGATTACGCTGGGCGCGAAAATTAGCGGTCAGGGCACCGATCGTATCGTCATCGAAGGTGTGAAACGTTTAGGCGGTGGTGTCTATCGCGTGCTGCCGGATCGCATCGAAACCGGCACGTTCCTGGTGGCGGCGGCAATCTCTCGCGGCAAAATTATCTGCCGTAACGCCCAGCCAGATACTCTTGACGCTGTGCTGGCGAAACTGCGTGACGCCGGAGCGGACATTGAAGTAGGTGAGGACTGGATTAGCCTGGATATGCATGGCAACCGTCCGAAGGCTGTTAATGTGCGTACCGCGCCGCATCCGGCGTTCCCGACCGATATGCAGGCTCAGTTCACGCTGCTGAACCTGGTGGCAGAAGGCACCGGATTCATCACCGAAACGGTCTTTGAAAACCGCTTTATGCACGTGCCAGAACTGAGCCGTATGGGCGCGCAAGCCGAGATTGAAAGCAATACCGTTATTTGTCACGGTGTCGAAAAACTTTCCGGCGCACAGGTTATGGCCACCGATCTGCGTGCATCAGCAAGTCTGGTACTGGCTGGCTGTATTGCGGAAGGGACTACGGTTGTTGATCGTATTTATCACATCGATCGCGGCTACGAACGCATTGAAGACAAATTGCGTGCATTAGGTGCGAATATCGAGCGTGTGAAAGGCGAGTAATCGTCTGAAAGCTGGCAGCCCCGTTCGCGGGGCTACCGCCAGACCACTCATTTTTTCGGTTTAGTGTAGCTGCGCATTAACTGCGTTCTGTCGATAAACTCATGTGTCTGCGGATCATGGTAGCGTGATGGCCATATAACCCATGGGTCAGTACCCAGGGCTTTCGCAATAATCATCTCTCCCTTTGGCCACGGACGCGATAATGCATTTGCCAGCGTCGAGGAACTCAAACCATTTCTGCGAGATTCCGCCGCCATTGACGTTCCCTTCTTGCGCAAACCCGCAATGATGTCAGCGGGATGCCAGTCAATGAAATTACTCTCCATCTTTCCTCACTCCTTAAGTTAGTCGCTTTCATTCAGAACATGTGTTCTGTCGGGCATCACTATACTCCTGATGGCGAATTGCTCTAAAAAGTTCATGTAAATAGCGTGAAGATTCAGAATATATAAAGACAATAACCTGATTATTAAGATGGTATTACACTGAATAAGTATTTTTATGGAACTTACTGGAGTTATCCCGCGCAATGCGCGGGATAAAGGGAAGGAATTAACGATCGCGTTGAACCGCGATGTGTGCAAGGCCGATTAACGCCTCTCGCCACGGGGTATCCGGGAGTATCTGTAACGCTTCGATGGCTTTGTCTGCCTCTTCCTCGGCACGCTGACGCGTCCATTCAAGAGATCCACACGCGTTCATTGCTTCCAGAACCGGTTCCAGAAGATGACGCCCATTGCCTTGCTCAATAGCTGAACGGATCATTTGCGCCTGCTCCGGTGTACCATTATGCATCGCATGTAGCAGCGGCAGCGTCGGTTTACCTTCGTTTAGATCGTCCCCGACGTTTTTACCTAACTGTTCACCATCGGCGCTGTAATCGAGCAAATCGTCGATGAGCTGAAAAGCGGTGCCGAGGTAACGACCATAATCCTGCAGGCCTTTTTCCTCTTCCGGCGTACATCCTGCCAGAATCCCGGAACACTGCGCAGCAGCCTCAAACAGACGTGCAGTTTTGCTGTAGATAACGCGCATGTAGTTTTCTTCGGTGATATCCGGGTCGTTAACGTTCATCAGTTGCAGAACTTCACCTTCTGCGATGACGTTTACGGCTTCTGACATCACTTCCAGCACTTTGAGCGAGCCGAGGCTGGTCATCATCTGGAACGCGCGGGTGTAAATAAAATCGCCTACCAGCACGCTGGCAGCATTGCCAAATGCGGCGTTAGCGGTCGCTTTACCACGGCGCATATCTGATTCATCCACAACGTCGTCGTGTAGTAGAGTCGCTGTGTGGATAAACTCGATTAGGGCAGCAATGGTGACATGCGCATTTCCCTCATAGCCAACAGCTCGAGCAGCCAGTACAGCAATCATCGGACGAATACGTTTACCGCCGCCGCTGACGATGTAATAGCCTAACTGATTGATCAGTTGGACGTCGGAATTAAGCTGCTCAAGGATTGCCGCATTAACACCCGCCATATCTTGCGCGGTTAACTCATTGATTTTTTCTAAATTCATCGCAAAAGCCGGGCTTTTCGCCCCGATTACCTTACTGTGAACAAAGGCAACTTAGGGTTTATGGTTAGGAATATAGGGTGATTGTACTGAAAAAATGGCACAGATAAACGTTACCGTACAAGTTGTGTTTTTTTTCTTCGTGTATTGACTGTAGCACTTGTCAAAGGCGTGCGTTTTGCGTAATATTCGCGCCCTATTGTGAATATTTATAGCGCACTCTGAATCATTGAAAAGGTGTGCGCGGAAGCGGAGTTTTATATGTACGCGGTTTTCCAAAGTGGTGGTAAACAACACCGAGTAAGCGAAGGTCAGACCGTTCGCCTGGAAAAGCTGGACATCGCAACTGGCGAAACTGTTGAGTTCGCAGAAGTTCTGATGATCGCAAACGGTGAAGAAGTCAAAATCGGCGTTCCTTTCGTTGATGGCGGCGTAATCAAAGCTGAAGTTGTTGCTCACGGTCGCGGCGAGAAAGTTAAAATCGTTAAGTTTCGTCGTCGTAAACACTATCGTAAGCAGCAGGGCCATCGTCAGTGGTTCACTGATGTGAAAATTACTGGCATCAGCGCCTAAGACCTGAGGAGAGATTTCAAATGGCACATAAAAAGGCTGGCGGCTCCACACGTAACGGTCGCGATTCAGAAGCTAAACGCCTGGGCGTTAAGCGTTTCGGTGGCGAATCCGTTCTGGCGGGTAGCATCATCGTTCGTCAACGTGGCACCAAATTCCACGCTGGCACTAACGTAGGTTGCGGTCGTGACCACACTCTGTTTGCTAAAGCAGACGGTAAAGTGAAATTCGAAGTTAAAGGCCCGAAAAACCGTAAATTTATCAGCATCGAAGCTGAATAAGTTTTTCGCGTCCCGGTAACGGATGAAAGCCCCGCAACACGTTGCGGGGCTTTTTACATTCGATAGCCGGTAAAAATGCGCATCGTGCGGCGTTAATCCGCAAATGCGTTTTGCAGGGATTACGGTATGAAGCAGCAGGCAGGCATTGGCATTCTTTTGGCGCTCACCACAGCAATTTGCTGGGGGGCGTTGCCAATCGCAATGAAGCAGGTGCTGGAGGTGATGGAACCTCCGACAATTGTGTTTTACCGTTTCTTGATGGCGAGTATTGGCCTTGGTGCCATTCTTGCGGTGAAGAAGAAGCTGCCGCCATTACATGTGTTTCGTAAGCCACGCTGGCTGATATTACTGGCGGTGGCGACTGCCGGGCTGTTTGGGAATTTCATCCTGTTCAGTTCATCCTTGCAATATCTGAGTCCGACCGCCTCGCAGGTGATTGGGCAACTCTCGCCGGTTGGCATGATGGTTGCCAGCGTATTTATCCTGAAAGAGAAAATGCGCAGCACCCAGGTTGTGGGGGCATTGATGCTCCTGAGCGGCCTGGTGATGTTCTTTAACACCAGTCTGGTCGAGATATTTACAAAGCTCACCGATTACACCTGGGGAGTTATCTTTGGGGTCGGTGCGGCGACGGTTTGGGTGAGTTATGGCGTGGCGCAAAAGGTTTTATTACGTCGGCTGGCCTCACCGCAGATCCTGTTTTTGCTGTACACTTTATGTACAATTGCGCTCTTCCCTCTGGCAAAGCCTGGAGTGATAGCGCAGCTTAGCCACTGGCAGCTCGCATGTTTAATTTTTTGCGGACTGAATACGTTGGTAGGATATGGCGCCCTGGCGGAAGCGATGGCTCGCTGGCAGGCAGCGCAGGTGAGCGCGATCATCACGCTCACCCCACTGTTTACGCTGTTTTTTTCAGATCTTTTATCACTGGCCTGGCCCGATTTCTTCGCCAGACCGATGTTAAACCTTTTAGGTTATCTCGGTGCGTTTGTCGTGGTTGCGGGCGCGATGTATTCCGCCATTGGTCATCGTATTTGGGGCGGATTACGTAAGCATACAACGGTGGTATCGCAACCCCGCGCAGGCGAATGATTTACGGAGAATAAAATGAAGTTTGTTGATGAAGCATCGATTCTGGTCGTTGCAGGTGATGGCGGTAATGGTTGCGTGAGCTTCCGCCGCGAAAAATATATTCCGAAAGGCGGCCCGGATGGCGGCGACGGTGGTGACGGCGGTGACGTATGGATGGAAGCCGACGAGAACCTGAATACGCTTATCGATTATCGTTTTGAGAAATCTTTCCGCGCCGAGCGTGGTCAGAATGGCGCAAGCCGTGACTGCACCGGTAAGCGTGGTAAAGACGTGACGATTAAAGTGCCTGTAGGTACGCGTGTTATCGATCAGGGCACCGGCGAAACTATGGGCGATATGACCAAACACGGTCAGCGTCTGCTGGTTGCCAAGGGCGGCTGGCACGGTCTGGGCAATACCCGTTTCAAATCGTCCGTTAACCGTACACCACGGCAGAAAACTAACGGTACGCCGGGCGATAAGCGCGAGCTGCTGCTTGAACTAATGCTGCTGGCTGACGTCGGTATGCTGGGGATGCCAAATGCGGGTAAATCGACATTTATTCGCGCTGTCTCGGCGGCTAAACCGAAAGTAGCGGATTATCCGTTTACCACTCTGGTGCCAAGTCTGGGTGTGGTACGAATGGACAACGAAAAGAGCTTCGTTGTTGCCGATATTCCAGGGCTGATTGAAGGCGCTGCGGAAGGCGCAGGTCTGGGGATTCGCTTCCTGAAGCACCTGGAACGTTGCCGCGTCCTGTTGCACCTTATCGATATCGATCCGATTGACGGCACCGATCCGGTTGAAAACGCGCGTATTATTATCAGCGAGCTGGAAAAATACAGTCAGGATCTGGCGGCGAAACCGCGTTGGTTAGTCTTCAACAAGATCGATCTGCTGGATAAAGCGGAAGCCGAAGAGAAAGCGAAAGCGATCGCTGAGGCGCTGGGCTGGGAAGATAAATATTATCTGATCTCTGCGGCAAGCGGACTGGGCGTTAAAGATCTCTGCTGGGATGTGATGACCTTTATCATTGAAAACCCGGTCGTGCAGGCCGAAGAAGCGAAACAGCCAGAGAAAGTCGAATTCATGTGGGATGATTATCACCGTCAGCAGCTTGAAGAAATTGCTGAAGAGGATGATGAAGACTGGGATGACGACTGGGACGAAGACGACGAAGAAGGCGTTGAGTTCATTTACAAGCGTTAATTACTGATGACAAACGCCAAATAGCCTGATGCGCTACGCTTATCAGGCCTACAAGAGAATTGCAATATATTGAATTTGCACAATTTTGTAGGCCGAATCAGGCGTTAACGCCGCATCCGACATAAACAAGGCGCACTTTGTCAATAATCTGAAACCCCAGCCATGCGCCGGGGTTTCTTTTTGACTAATTGTTCTGATAAATATCTTTATACAAGCGGCTTTCAAATCGCACTAACGGAATACGGCGATTACGCTGATCCGCCGGTTCTACCGCATAGCCAGAAAGATATTGTACGAACGCCATTCGTTGCCCGCTTGCCGTGGTGATGAATCCTGCCAGGTTATACACCCCTTGCAATGACCCTGTTTTCGCTGAGACTTTGCCATCCACGCCTGCCTGATGCAGACCTGCACGGTACTGCAAAGAGCCGTCATAGCCCGCCAGCGGCAGCATAGAGATAAAGTTAAGCTCGTTGTCGTGTTGGGCGATATATTGCAGCACCTGCATCATGGTGGCAGGCGCAATCAGGTTATGGCGTGAAAGTCCCGAGCCGTCGGCAATAATCGTGTTGCCAATATCGACACCGGCTTGCTGGCGCAGGATCTGACGCACGGCGTCCGACCCGGCCCTCCATGTTCCTGGCACATTGAAGCGCGCATGGCCTATCATGCGGAAAACCGTATCGGCGATCATGTTGTCTGATTTTTTCAGCATAATCTTAAGCAGATCATGCAAAGGAGCCGATTGTTTACTGGCAACCACCGTTCCAGGTTCGTTAACCTGAGTCTGGCGCAGCAGTGTTCCGCTCCAGGTGATACCTGCCTGTTTTAACTCATCTTTCAGAATTGCACCGGCATAGCTGGCACCATCTTGCACCGCAAAGGCTAACGGGAGCGGCTCGGAACGTTGTGGCAGGCATCCAGTCAGCGTAAAGCGGTTCAGGTCGCCTGGCACGACATCCAGCTCACAGTATTGCGCTTCGGCAGAACCACGGGGGAGGGTGCGTACCTGGCTGAACATCGTAACGGGGTAATAAGATGCCACGCGTATAAAAGCCATATCACCGGGTTTTTGGGCGCTGTAGAGCGAGACGGAGAAGCAATTGCGGTCAACAATGGCAGCGGCGGGAGGGGCGCTAAAGCATTGTGTCATGTCATTCCATGGCCAGCCGGGAGCTTTATCATGACTGGCAAAAATGGAGGTATCTATGAGTACATTGCCATCGATTTGTGTGACACCAGATTTTTTCAGAGTCGCGACCATATTGCGAATATCCTGACGTTTTAGCGTAGGATCGGCACCAAATCGCGCCACTAAATCGCCTTTAAGCACTCCGTTTTCCACATTGCCTTTGGTTTCAAGCGTAGTGGTAAAACGAAAATCGGGGCCGAGTTGAATCAACGCCGCCAGCGCAGTGATTACTTTTTGCGTACTGGCGGGCAGCGCCATCTGCTGACTGTGGTAATCAATCGTGGGAGCAGACGCGCCGACTCTTTGCACCATCAGGGCAAGGTTGGCACCAGCGGGAAGCTGAGTAATGTACTCATCAACATTTGCGGCCTGGACACTGAACGCTATACAGCTGGTCAATCCGATGATAAATCTGGAAAATCGCATAATCTCGCGCTAACAACCTGGAATCGAGCCGTCATACTACGGCGCAACGCCCTATAAAGTAAACGATGACCCTTCGGGAACTTCAGGGTAAAATGACCATCAAAATGTGAATTGTAGCTGACCTGGAACCTGTTTCCGGGTCGGTATTTTTTTGCTTCTGGCCTGGTGAGGAGTTATGCCGGGCTGACCGAACAGCCGGGGTGGGTGGAGACTCGCCCCATCAGGAATATTCAAGAGGTATAACAAATGCAAGCTATTCCGATGACCTTACGCGGCGCTGAGAAACTACGCGAAGAGCTGGATTTTCTGAAATCTGTGCGCCGTCCTGAAATCATTGCTGCTATCGCGGAAGCGCGTGAACATGGCGACCTGAAAGAGAATGCTGAATACCACGCAGCGCGTGAGCAGCAGGGTTTCTGCGAAGGCCGTATCAAAGACATCGAAGCCAAGCTGTCGAACGCGCAGGTGATTGATGTCACCAAAATGCCAAACAATGGTCGCGTTATTTTTGGTGCTACCGTAACGGTGTTGAATCTGGATTCTGATGAAGAACAGACTTATCGCATCGTAGGCGATGACGAAGCTGACTTTAAACAAAACCTGATTTCTGTAAACTCGCCTATCGCTCGTGGCCTGATCGGCAAAGAAGAAGATGATGTTGTGGTCATCAAAACGCCAGGCGGCGAAGTGGAATTTGAAGTAATTAAGGTAGAATACCTGTAAGAATTACCCAATACTCAAAATGTTGATGTATTGTAAAGAAAGGAAAAAGGCCGCTATGCGGCCTTTTATCAACGAACAGAGCGTGGCATTTTGCTCTCCTGCCTGCGGAAAATCCCTCGTTTTACACAGAAAATGTGTGTAACTTTAGGATAATCTTAGCGTGGCAGCGAGATTTTACGTTCTTTAGTTGGGCGATAAAGCACCAGCGTTTTACCGATGACCTGTACATTACAGGCGCCGGTTTCGCGCACGATAGCTTCCACGATCAAGGTTTTAGTTTCGCGATCTTCTGTGGCGATTTTCACCTTGATGAGCTCATGGTGCTCTAACGCTTGTTCAATCTCGGCCAGCACCCCTTCGGTCAAACCATTACTGCCAAGCAGAACAACTGGCTTGAGCGGATGTGCCAGACCTTTCAGGTGTTGTTTTTGTTTAGTACTCAGATTCATCGTATTTTTTTGCTTACGTTGGGATTGAAAACGGGTCATTCTACCGCCATCTCCCATATATCACCAAATAGGCGCGTAAAAATTTACGCAATTGGTTACGATGAGTCATCCCAATGGGAAAGTTAAATGACAGGTAAGAAGCGTTCTGCCAGCTCCAGCCGCTGGCTTCAGGAACACTTTAGCGATAAATATGTTCAACAGGCACAGAAAAAGGGGTTACGTTCCCGTGCCTGGTTTAAACTTGATGAAATACAGCAAAGTGACAAACTCTTTAAACCGGGAATGACGGTTGTCGACCTTGGTGCTGCCCCGGGTGGTTGGTCACAATATGTGGTCACCCAAATTGGCGGTAAAGGCCGCATCATCGCTTGCGATCTTTTACCTATGGATCCTATCGTTGGTGTGGACTTTCTTCAGGGCGATTTTCGTGATGAACTGGTGATGAAAGCACTGCTGGAACGCGTAGGCGACAGCAAAGTTCAGGTTGTCATGTCCGATATGGCACCAAACATGAGCGGAACACCGGCGGTGGATATCCCCCGTGCCATGTATCTGGTGGAACTGGCGCTAGAAATGTGTCGTGATGTGTTAGCGCCGGGTGGCAGTTTTGTAGTGAAGGTGTTCCAGGGCGAAGGTTTCGATGAGTATCTAAGGGAAATTCGCTCCCTGTTTACGAAGGTCAAAGTTCGTAAGCCGGACTCTTCTCGTGCACGTTCGCGGGAAGTGTATATTGTAGCGACCGGGCG
Source organism: Escherichia sp. MOD1-EC5495 (assembly GCF_002965965.1). NCBI lineage: Bacteria > Pseudomonadati > Pseudomonadota > Gammaproteobacteria > Enterobacterales > Enterobacteriaceae > Escherichia > Escherichia sp. MOD1-EC5495. The sequence goes on along the minus strand of NZ_PTRI01000012.1, from coordinate 63,086 downwards.
TAAACCCTAACCGGGAGATTTCAGACGAAAGTTTGAAAGATGCTGGATATAGAGTATCCTGACGCTGTTTTTAACACAGTTGTAATAAGAGGTTAATCCCTTGAGTGACATGGCGAAAAACCTAATACTCTGGCTGGTCATTGCCGTTGTGCTGATGTCAGTATTCCAGAGCTTTGGGCCCAGCGAGTCTAATGGCCGTAAGGTGGATTACTCTACCTTCCTACAAGAGGTCAATAACGACCAGGTTCGTGAAGCGCGTATCAACGGACGTGAAATCAACGTTACCAAGAAAGATAGTAACCGTTATACCACTTACATTCCGGTTCAGGATCCGAAACTACTGGATAACCTGCTGACCAAGAACGTCAAGGTTGTCGGTGAACCGCCTGAAGAGCCAAGCCTGCTGGCTTCTATCTTCATTTCATGGTTCCCGATGCTGTTGCTGATTGGTGTCTGGATCTTCTTCATGCGTCAAATGCAGGGCGGCGGCGGTAAAGGCGCGATGTCGTTCGGTAAGAGCAAAGCGCGCATGTTGACGGAAGATCAGATCAAAACGACCTTTGCTGATGTTGCGGGTTGCGACGAAGCAAAAGAAGAAGTTGCCGAACTGGTTGAGTATCTGCGTGAGCCGAGCCGCTTCCAGAAACTGGGCGGTAAGATCCCGAAAGGCGTCCTGATGGTCGGTCCTCCGGGTACGGGTAAAACGCTGCTGGCGAAAGCTATTGCAGGTGAAGCGAAAGTTCCGTTCTTTACCATCTCCGGTTCTGACTTCGTAGAAATGTTCGTCGGTGTTGGTGCATCTCGTGTGCGTGACATGTTCGAACAGGCGAAGAAAGCGGCACCGTGCATCATCTTCATCGATGAAATCGACGCCGTAGGCCGCCAGCGTGGCGCTGGTCTGGGCGGTGGTCATGATGAACGTGAACAGACTCTGAACCAGATGCTGGTTGAGATGGACGGCTTCGAAGGTAACGAAGGTATCATCGTTATCGCGGCGACTAACCGTCCGGACGTTCTCGACCCGGCACTGCTGCGTCCTGGTCGTTTCGACCGTCAGGTTGTGGTTGGTCTGCCAGATGTGCGTGGTCGTGAGCAAATCCTGAAAGTTCATATGCGTCGCGTACCGTTGGCGCCAGATGTTGATGCGGCAATTATTGCTCGTGGCACACCAGGCTTCTCCGGTGCAGACCTGGCGAACCTGGTGAACGAAGCTGCACTGTTCGCCGCGCGTGGCAATAAACGTGTCGTTTCGATGGTTGAGTTCGAGAAAGCGAAAGACAAAATCATGATGGGTGCGGAACGTCGCTCCATGGTGATGACGGAAGCGCAGAAAGAATCGACTGCTTACCACGAAGCTGGTCATGCGATTATCGGTCGCCTGGTGCCGGAACACGATCCGGTGCACAAAGTAACGATTATCCCGCGCGGTCGCGCGCTGGGTGTGACCTTCTTCCTGCCTGAAGGCGACGCAATCAGCGCCAGCCGACAGAAACTGGAAAGCCAGATTAGTACCCTGTACGGCGGTCGTCTGGCAGAAGAGATCATCTACGGACCAGAACATGTTTCTACCGGTGCGTCGAACGATATTAAAGTTGCGACTAACCTGGCGCGTAACATGGTGACCCAGTGGGGCTTCTCTGAAAAACTCGGTCCGCTGCTGTATGCGGAAGAAGAAGGTGAAGTTTTCCTCGGTCGTAGCGTGGCGAAAGCAAAACATATGTCCGATGAAACCGCGCGTATCATCGACCAGGAAGTGAAGTCACTGATTGAACGTAACTACAATCGTGCGCGTCAATTGTTGAACGACAACCTGGATATCCTTCATGCGATGAAAGATGCACTCATGAAATATGAGACTATCGACGCACCGCAGATTGATGACTTGATGGCTCGTCGCGATGTACGCCCGCCTGCAGGTTGGGATGAGTCGGGAGCATCTAACAATTCTGACAATAATGGCACGCCAAAGGCGCCGCGTCCGGTTGATGAACCACGTACGCCAAATCCGGGTAACACCATGTCAGAGCAGTTAGGCGACAAGTAAGTTCCCGCATCAGATGACTGTATTTGTACCGAAAACCCCGGGGCGTGCTCCGGGGTTTTTTCTTATCAATTCATACCAGGGATAACACCATGAAACTCTTTGCCCAGGGCACTTCACTGGATCTTAGCCATCCTCACGTGATGGGGATCCTCAACGTCACGCCAGATTCTTTTTCTGATGGCGGTACGCATAACTCACTGATTGATGCAGTGAAACATGCGAATCTGATGATCAACGCTGGCGCGACGATTATCGACGTTGGTGGAGAGTCCACGCGTCCAGGTGCAGCGGAAGTGAGTGTTGAAGAAGAGTTGCAACGTGTTATTCCGGTGGTTGAGGCAATTGCGCAACGATTCGAAGTCTGGATCTCTGTGGATACCTCCAAACCGGAAGTTATCCGTGAATCGGCGAAAGTGGGCGCTCACATCATTAACGATATCCGCTCCCTTTCCGAACCTGGCGCTCTGGAAGCGGCTGCGGAAACTGGTTTACCCGTATGCCTGATGCATATGCAGGGAAATCCAAAGACCATGCAGGAAGCCCCGAAGTATGACGATGTCTTTGCCGAAGTTAATCGCTACTTTATTGAGCAAATAGCACGTTGTGAGCAGGCGGGTATCGCAAAAGAGAAATTGTTGCTCGACCCGGGATTCGGTTTCGGTAAAAATCTCCACCATAACTATTCATTATTGGCGCGTCTGGCTGAATTTCACCATTTCAACCTGCCGCTGTTGGTGGGTATGTCACGAAAATCGATGATTGGACAACTGCTGAACGTGGGGCCGTCCGAACGCCTGAGCGGTAGTCTGGCCTGTGCAGTTATTGCTGCGATGCAGGGCGCGCACATCATTCGTGTTCATGACGTCAAAGAAACCGTAGAAGCGATGCGAGTGGTGGAAGCCACTCTGTCTGCAAAGGAAAACAAACGCTATGAGTAATCGTAAATATTTCGGGACCGACGGGATTCGTGGTCGTGTTGGGGATGCGCCGATCACCCCTGATTTTGTGCTTAAACTGGGCTGGGCTGCGGGTAAAGTACTGGCGCGCCACGGCTCCCGTAAGATCATTATTGGTAAAGACACGCGTATTTCTGGCTATATGCTGGAGTCGGCGCTGGAAGCCGGCCTGGCGGCAGCGGGACTTTCCGCGCTTTTTACTGGCCCGATGCCAACACCGGCAGTGGCTTATCTGACGCGTACCTTCCGCGCAGAGGCCGGGATAGTGATTTCCGCATCGCATAACCCGTTCTACGATAACGGCATTAAATTCTTCTCTATCGACGGCACCAAACTACCGGATGCGGTAGAAGAGGCCATCGAAGCGGAAATGGAAAAAGAGATCAGCTGCGTTGATTCGGCAGAACTGGGTAAAGCCAGCCGTATCGTTGATGCTGCGGGTCGCTATATCGAATTTTGCAAAGCCACATTCCCGAACGAACTTAGCCTCAGTGAACTGAAGATTGTGGTGGATTGCGCCAATGGCGCGACTTATCACATCGCGCCGAACGTGCTGCGCGAGCTGGGAGCGAACGTAATCGCCATCGGTTGTGAGCCGAACGGCGTAAACATCAATGCCGAAGTGGGGGCAACTGATGTTCGTGCGCTACAGGCACGCGTATTGGCTGAAAAAGCGGATCTCGGCATTGCGTTTGACGGCGACGGCGACCGCGTGATTATGGTTGACCATGAAGGCAATAAAGTCGATGGCGATCAGATCATGTATATCATCGCGCGTGAAGGCCTTCGTCAGGGTCAGCTGCGTGGTGGCGCGGTGGGTACATTGATGAGCAACATGGGGCTGGAACTGGCGCTGAAACAGTTAGGCATTCCATTTGCGCGTGCGAAAGTGGGCGACCGCTACGTACTGGAAAAAATGCAGGAAAAAGGCTGGCGTATCGGTGCAGAGAACTCTGGTCACGTGATCCTGCTGGATAAAACCACTACCGGTGACGGCATCGTTGCTGGTTTGCAGGTGCTGGCGGCGATGGCGCGTAACCATATGAGCCTGCACGACCTTTGCAGTGGCATGAAAATGTTCCCGCAGATTCTGGTTAACGTGCGTTATACCGCAGGCAGCGGCGATCCGCTGGAGCATGAGTCAGTTAAAGCCGTGACCGCCGAAGTTGAAGCGGCGCTGGGTAGCCGTGGGCGTGTGCTGTTGCGTAAATCGGGCACCGAGCCGTTAATTCGCGTGATGGTCGAAGGTGAAGACGAAGCGCAGGTCACCGAGTTTGCACACCGTATTGCTGATGCGGTAAAAGCGGTTTAATGCGATAACTAACTGGCTAAAAAGGCGGCGATTGTCGCCTTTGTTTTTCTTATGCACATCGATTTTGCTGTTTTTTTCCGCAGTTGATACAATGCAATAAAATTGCCCTTGCGAAGGTCATTCGCTTTGGTTAGTATTCACACCCGCTTCAGTGGGAAAGATTAAATTTTCTCGCTTTATTGGTTGAAGCATTGGTACGCGGCAACTCCGCAAGGAACAGGTTGATTATGTACGAAGCTCTTTTAGTAGTTTTCCTTATTGTAGCAATTGGCCTTGTTGGTCTGATCATGCTGCAGCAAGGTAAAGGCGCTGATATGGGAGCCTCCTTCGGAGCAGGCGCTTCCGCTACGCTGTTTGGTTCAAGTGGTTCTGGTAACTTCATGACCCGTATGACGGCTGTGCTGGCAACGTTGTTCTTCATCATCAGTCTGGTGCTGGGTAACATCAACAGCAACAAAACCAATAAAGGTAGCGAATGGGAAAATCTGAGTGCCCCGGCGAAAACCGAACAAACTCAACCAGCTGCTCCGGCTAAGCCGACCAGCGATATCCCGAACTAAGATAGTATCTGTGCTGAGGTGGTGGAATTGGTAGACACGCTACCTTGAGGTGGTAGTGCCCTAACGGGCTTGTGGGTTCGAGTCCCATCCTCAGTACCAATATTCCGAAAGAAAGACGCTGAAAAGCGTCTTTTTTTGTATCTGCGATCCGTCCTGAATAGCGTTAAACAATGTTTTCTGCATCATTGTTTTCTATAAGCGTTGCATAGGTTGTGATTACATAATTGTTGTAGATACAGTTTAAGAAGGCGTGAGCCTCTTCACTCCCGAAACAAAGAAGATTACCAACAGAGTCCAGTTAATGGCTTGCTCACTGTTTGCCCTAACTGTCATTCGATGCGGCGCCGATGCAAACCACCGTTTACGCCGGAGGAGTTAAGAGCATTGATGGATGCGCATAACTCAAATTTGTGAGTGCTCACTCTTCACGCCAAAACCGCAAAATAACGTCAGCAAATTTGTCGGAAATAATCCCCCGGCGGGCTGCCGAGCTAAAATGGCTGCTTCGTAGCGCCGTTGTCCAGTTTTCTGGTGTTCGGTACGCTGAACCGTAATATCCCGTGCTTAAATCATCCGGATCTTCATCAGGCTCGTTCGTCAGCCCTCGTTCGTCTTGTTGCTGGAAGCCGACAAAAATAATATTGGCTAAGACATTCTTTTTATAATTGCCATAAATAGTTTCGTACGCATGAGGATAATTTTCTTTCCAGTACCAGGTGGTATCGCCGCAGAACCACGGAGCAGCGGAAGTGTTAGTATTCAGAAGCTGAGAACGGTACTGCTTTAAATCCTTCCGAAAAGCTTCAACCATATTATTAAAATATTGAGGGTGTAACGCGTAGTCACTCGTCATTAAGTCAAATTCGCCCTGCATCCAGCATACGCCGAGGAATTTATTCAGCGGATTCTTCGCCAGAGCAGCTCGCGTTCTGTTGACTAAATCCTGATACAGCGGAGTATCCGTTCCCCAACGACATGCATCATGGCTGGCTCCGTGTTGTTCTGAATATGTCCCTTCGCAGCCTGCGGTAAAAGCCGATCCGCCACGGCAACAAGGAACGATGAGAACGCCAGCATTATCAGGAATGAAGGGCAGTAATTTCCGCGCAATATGCAGTGCCTGTCCAACTGTACCGTATTGTGTTTGATGATTCGTTGCCAGAGGATGGTGATAATCCCGCATATCCTGAACATCGTGTGGGCAGTGAGTCAGTGGAATAATGTCATTAAATTGACATGACGGGCCACCGGGATGCGTCTGTGTAAATCTTGCCAGTTGTTTTATTCTGGAGTGAGGCGCATCTTCACTGTCTGGTAACGGGAGTCCTTCGCCATATGCCATGGCATTAGATTGACCGGCAACGGTAAGAACATAGTAATAATCGGGCGATGTTATCGTGTTCATATATATGCGTAATTGAAATGACAACGGGTGATGAGCCATTGATAGCAGGGCTCCTTTGCTGGAGCCCTGAAAAGTTAGTTTTGCACAGTAACTTTATTATCTTTCACAGAGAGTAGTACTGAGTCCGCTACAGCTTTGCCGCCCGTAGTTTCACCGCCAATAATCAATAAATTATTATTCCAGGGCAATGATACTCCGTAGGCCCGACCTTGCGACAGTTCGCCAGATTTCTCCCATTTCCCGTTATGCCAAAGATGAATATCGGCGCTATACGATTTTTTCAGACCTTCATGCGCATAGTTCTTACCGTTCTGGTAATTTTCCCGTGAACCTTTGAATCCGGCTCCTCCGGCAAATATAAGAGAGTCATTGCTAATACCTGCAAAACCGCCAGCTACGCCATCCGGTGAGGAGACGGGAGAAAGTTTATTCCATTTTATGCCATTGCCGGTGAAATCAAGCTCAAATACAGCATCAGTTCGCAGCCCTGGTTTTGCTTCGCCATTAATAAGCCAGGTTTTATCACCATTATTTACTACCGCCGCACCAGCCGTGCCGTACCAGGGGGATTCGCCAGCGTAACTCCATTGCTGTGTAGAGGGATCAAAAGACAACAGGAACTTATTAAAGAAATAATCTTCTGCTTTTTTGTCAAAATAGTGGGCATTGATTTTATCTATGGCCGCTGAATCTTTTCCAGCCTCCTTGAGATCTTCAAAATAGCCATTAAATATATTCTGGTTAACGCCGCCAGTAATATAGGCTTTGCCGTTGTGTACAAAGGTCACATGACCAGCCATGCCCATCGGTGCGTGCGACATTAATTTAACCCAGGTATTAGTTTTGGGATTATATTTGTGTACGTCGTTGAATACCTGAGTTAACCCCTCGCTGTTTTTACCAACACCGCCAAATACATATAAATTACCATCAATAAAGGCTGAGGTTGCTTGATCTCTCGCGCCAGCGGGGAATTCCGCCAGGGCTATCCATTTTTTATCTTTGGCTTGTGTATCCAGCTTGTACCATGCCGTACCTGCGCTACCTAAACCAATGTAGACAGTGTCATTATCAATTGCTCCAGTACCACTTTTAAATGGCACAGGAGTTTCCGGCAATACCGACGCGTTTGCGGCAAGTGAAGCCATCATGATAGCAAGTGCCGTTATTGTTTTATTCATTGTGACTGTCTCCTGTCTACTACAGTTTAAATGACACACCAATGCGATAACTGTTTTCCGATAAATTATCTCTGCCGTTGTAAACACCCTGACGGTCAAGGTAGTCATATTCTATGTATGGCGTAATATCAGGCGTCATATGGTATTGTAGAACAAATGCATTTTCCGTCGCCCATTTCTTATGGTTTGCATAGCGATAATCGTTTTGTTTGCTGTACAGCGTCGTTTGCCATGCGAAGGTGAAATCACTATTAATATTGTAAGTGACATATCCATCCCAACGATGAACGTTATCACGAGACATATCGCCAGATAAGTCTTGTTGCCGGTAAGCTTTCCAGTCGTAACGATAGCGAATGCCAAAATTGAGATCTTTTGTCGCATCCCAGGATAGTTTTACGTAAGGTCCGTAGCGTGTACCATTGCTGCTAAAATGGGTTAACATTCCAGGGCGCACGGTCCATTGATCATCAAGTTTAATCGCGTAATTAACTTCAACCTGAACATCATTTAATGCGGCATTTTCCTTTTTATTATCATGAATGGTATTCCAGGTATTACTTTCCATGCTTGCCCACCATCCATTTTTCCACCCCTCACTGACTTTGAGTCGAGTTTCATAGGCATGGCTTCCACTACGATATCCACCACGCACATCCAGTGTTGCAGCCTGAGAAATTAATGGTGACGAAAAGCAGAGTAATAATACGCCAGAAAGTATTTTAGCCTTTTTCATAAATTTCACTCATTTGTAGAATACAGAAAGTAATACGAAGTCCGAATAAACAAATAGCATTTATGTTATGTGCTCTTTTTTGCCAGGCTTATAGCGTCATTGGCCACGGATAATTATTTTTTTTGTATAAGGTCTCCTGTGAGAAATTGTTTTCCACATAATTTAAGATAAACAGAGATCTGGATTAAATACCTGAGTATTAAATCTATTCTGATGTTTAATTGATTTTAATGTTCGTAAGCTATTTCACTCACTAAATCTATCTTTAGCCAGTGTCATAAAATGGATTGTTTGTTGATCTCATTTTCATACTCCTTTCAGACTGAAGTGCTCTTTCATCACCCGATAAGGGAGGACGCCAGGGATGTTTGTATTAGATTGCGAGAGAGTCGTCTTATTTATCTCTTGTGTGTACCTTTATACCTGTTATACCAGATCAAAAATCACGCAATCCATACAACAAAACCAGATTTGCAATTCGCGTCACAAAATATGTCGATATTTTTCGAAGGTAAAGTGTTATGTAAGGCCAGATGGTCATTGTCGACTGCCTTCGTGAAACAGATGCTATGTCATTAACTCATTGTTTAATATTTATTTTTAATGGATGTCGACAGTGCCGGTTTACAAGCTAACTCCGAAAGCATGGTGAAAATGAGAGTTTATCCGCTATCCGATTGACAATAATTCTCACCATAAAATATGTTTTTACGTTCTGAGACTAAGGGCAACCTGGTATGTAGCAGAGGAGTTCCTGGCTCTGTCCTGGGCTGACTCGTTGATGTTCAGCACACTACAGGATGGGGGCAGTCAGTTATTTGCCGTATCGCCAGTAAAGAGCAGTGAGTAAGGAAAGATTAAGTTGAAGTAACATGCATATTTAATGCGAATGTAGATGAAAAAAGGTGCGTGCGAACTTCCCCTCATTTCTCTGGACAATACACGGTCTGGAAAGGGATGTAACAATCTCACAGTATGAGTTTACAAACCAACGGATAATAATGGCTAGGTAACTAAGCATTAGCATGATAATAGCCACCACAAAATTACGGAATTCCATTAAATAGCAATTTTGTGAAAAATTGAGTTGACTAATAATGTTATATGTGAGATGGCCTGTTGAACGAATATTAAATTTTGCTGAATTTTTTATGTTGATTTACTTGTTACAGAACATATCACGTGATATATAGATAAGATTAGTTACATTGATGATGAGGGTTATTATTAGATTCGTCTCAGATTGAAAATATATAAAAGACATATCATGCAAGAGCATAGCGTTTGTATGGCAAAATTATTATAAGTAGCTATCGCCATTCTATTTAAGTTCATTCAAAAGAGCTGGTTCACTTGCGTTAGCCATTAAGCAAACATTCGCTTTTATAAACATAATCAGGATTAAAATGTTGGATTATTGCTAACCCAGCACGGCTAGTGCGCGTCTGTAATTATAAGGGAAAACGATGAAGAATAAGGCTGATAACCAAAAAAGGAACTTCCTTACCCACAGTGAAATAGAGTCACTCCTTAAAGCAGCAAATACCGGGCCTCATGCTGCACGCAATTATTGTCTGACTTTGCTTTGTTTTATTCATGGCTTTCGGGCGAGTGAAATTTGCCGATTGAGAATTTCGGATATTGATCTTAAGGCAAAGTGCATATATATCCATCGATTAAAAAAAGGCTTTTCAACAACGCACCCGCTATTGAACAAAGAAGTTCAGGCTTTAAAAAACTGGTTGAGTACGCGTACTTCTTATCCACATGCTGAGAGCGAGTGGGTATTTTTATCACGCAAGGGGAATCCGCTTTCTCGTCAACAGTTTTACCATATTATCTCGACTTCAGGTGGTAATGCCGGGTTATCACTGGAGATTCATCCGCATATGTTACGCCATTCGTGTGGTTTTGCTTTGGCGAATATGGGAATAGATACACGACTTATCCAGGATTATCTTGGGCATCGTAATATTCGTCACACCGTCTGGTATACCGCCAGCAATGCCGGGCGCTTTTACGGCATCTGGGATAGACCCAGGGGTCGACAGCGCCACGCTGTTTTATAAAGATGGATGAGATGCCAAGGATGGTGTTAAAACCTACATTATTCTTACGATATATCAATAATAATTAACCATTTATTAATTGATGTTATTGTTAGTGTGATTCTTAATTATCATAATAAACATTAACTTAACTATATCCATACAAAATACAATGGTTTATTTTATTCAAAATAAACAAACAAAATCATTCATAAATTTACATATCACTTATATTCTTCTCTTTTTGCACTTTTTTTCTTTATTTTTTAAGCAACTGGAAGTTAATCCGGTGCAATCTATTGTTATATTGAATTAAATCAATGAAAATAGATGTTATCACATCAGTGATATTTTATTTTTGTATGATATTTAATGTAATTGACTGATAACCACATAACTTTGTGTGTGATTATCTTTTTATCTATTGGGCTAATTTTGACCGTTTGAGGTTTCCTATAGGTATTCATTCAAATATATCTCAGTCAGGAGTAATACTATTGTGAGTAAACGTCGTTATCTTACCGGTAAAGAAGTTCAGGCAATGATGCAAGCGGTTTGCTATGGGGCAACGGGAGCCAGAGATTATTGTCTTATTCTGTTGGCATATCGGCATGGGATGCGTATTAGTGAACTACTTGATCTGCATTATCAGGATCTTGATCTTAATGAAGGTCGAATAAATATTCGCCGACTGAAGAACGGATTTTCTACCGTTCACCCGTTACGTTTTGATGAGCGTGAAGCCGTAGAACGCTAGACCCAGGAACGTGCTAACTGGAAAGGTGCTGACCAGACCGACGCCATATTTATTTCCCGTCGTGGAAGCCGACTTTCTCGTCAGCAGGCTTATCGCATCATTCGTGATGCCGGTATTGAAGCTGGAACCGTGACGCAGACTCATCCTCATATGTTAAGACATGCTTGCGGTTATGAACTGGCGGAGCGTGGTGCAGATACCCGTTTAATTCAGGATTATCTGGGGCATCGAAATATTCGCCATACTGTGCGTTATACCGCCAGTAATGCTGCACGTTTTGCCGGATTATGGGAAAGAAATAATCTTATAAACGAAAAATTAAAAAGAGAAGAGGTTTAATATAACTTGTTGATAATAAAATGAAAAAATAAAGAAATACAAGACAATTGGGGCCATTTTGACTCATAGAGGAAAGCATCGCGCATGAACCTTTTCAGTTTATTTGTTGGATTTATATTCTGATATTACTTTAATTTATAGATTTTTATATTGAATGAGGTGGTTTTTGGAGAGAAGAATGAGGAAGTTGCTTCGAGACACAGAAACGTTATCTTTACGTAAAGTGGAGGTGATGTGAAATTAATTTACAAGATAAATAGTTTACATATCAAACAGTTAATTGGCTTTTGTCATTTTTTGATATTTTTATGCTTGAGAAAAAATACGAAACTTTTTTATGATATGGACAGTTTGGCCCCAAATGTTTCATTTTTTGGGGGGAAACTGTGCAGTGTTGGCAGTCAAACTCGTTTTCAAAACAAAGTGTACAGAACGACTGCCCATGTCGATTTATACGTAGATTTAAAAAGGAAAGCAGTATGAAAATTAAAACTCTGGCAATCGTTGTTCTGTCGGCTCTGTCCCTCAGTTCCACTGCGGCTCTGGCCGCTACCACGACGGTAAATGGTGGGACAGTTCACTTTAAAGGGGAAGTTGTTAACGCCGCTTGTGCGGTTGATGCGGGCTCTGTTGATCAAACCGTTCAGTTAGGTCAGGTTCGTACCGCATCGCTGGCACAAGAGGGGGCAACCAGTTCTGCCGTCGGTTTTAACATTCAGCTGAATGACTGCGATACCACTGTTGCAGACAAAGCCGCTGTTGCCTTCCTTGGCACAGCAATTGATGGAAATCATACCAACGTACTGGCTCTGCAGAGTTCAGCTGCGGGCAGCGCAACAAATGTTGGTGTGCAGATCCTGGACAGAACGGGTACTGCGCTGGCGCTGGACGGTGCGACATTTAGCGCACAAACAACACTGAATAACGGAACCAACATTATTCCGTTCCAGGCGCGTTATTTTGCAACCGGTACTGCAACCCCAGGTGCTGCTAATGCGGATGCGACCTTCAAGGTTCAGTATCAATAATCCACTCAGGTTTTAGGGAAGTCATTATGGGCAAGGATGCCCGCCCCCTGCGCGATAAGAATAACGATGAAAAGGACGAAATTATTTCTAGTAGCGTCGTTACTGCCGATGTTTGCACTGGCCGGAAATAAATGGAACACCACGTTGCCCGGTGGAAATATGCAGTTTCAGGGCGTCATTATTGCGGAAACTTGCCGGATTGAAGCCGGTGATAAACAAATGACGGTCAATATGGGGCAAATCAGTAGTAACCGGTTTCATGCGGTAGGGGAAGATAGCGCACCGGTGCCTTTTGTTATTCATTTACGGGAATGTAGCACGGTGGTGAGTGAACGTGTGGGCGTGGGGTTTCACGGTGTCGCGGATGGTAAAAATCCGGATGTGCTTTCCGTGGGTGAGGGGCCAGGAATTGCAACCAATATTGGTATTGCATTGTTTGATGATGAAGGAAATCTCGTACCGATTAATCGTCCACCAATACACTGGAAACGGCTTTACTCAGGCTCTACTTCGCTACATTTCATTGCCAAATATCGCGCAACCGGGCGTCGGGTGACTGGCGGCATGGCTAATGCCCAGGCCTGGTTCTCCTTAACCTATCAGTAATTGTTAAGCAGATATTGTGATAACAGGAACAGGACAGTGAGTAATAAAAACGTCAATGTAAGGAAATCGCAGGAAATAACATTCTGCTTACTGGCAGGTATCCTGATGATCGTAGCAATGATGCTTGCCGGACGCGCTGAAGCGGGAGTGGCCTTAGGTGCGACCCGCGTAATTTATCCGGCAGGGCAAAAACAAGTTCAACTTGCCGTGACAAATAATGATGAAAATAGCACTTATTTAATTCAATCATGGGTGGAAAATGCCGATGGTGTAAAGGATGGCCGTTTTATCGTGACGCCACCTCTGTTTGCGATGAAGGGAAAAAAAGAGAATACCTTACGTATTCTTGATGCCACAAATAATCAATTGCCGCAGGATCGGGAAAGTTTGTTCTGGATGAATGTAAAAGCGATTCCGTCAATGGATAAATCAAAATTGACCGAGAATACGCTACAGCTCGCGATTATCAGCCGCATAAAACTGTATTACCGCCCGGCTAAATTAGCGTTACCCCCCGATCAGGCCGCAGAAAAATTAAGATTCCGTCGTGGCGCCAATTCTCTGACGCTGATTAACCCGACACCCTATTACCTGACGGTAACGGAGCTTAATGCCGGAACACGGATTCTTGAAAATGCATTGGTGCCTCCAATGGGCGAAAGCACGGTTAAATTGCCTTCTGATGCCGGAAGCAACATTACTTACCGAACAATAAATGATTATGGCGCACTTACCCCCAAAATGAAGGGCGTAATGGAATAACGCAGGGGGATTTATTCGCCTGAATAAAAAGAATTGACTGCCGGGTGATTTTAAACCGGAGGAACAATGTCATATCTGAATTTAAGACTTTACCCGCGAAACACGCAATGCTTGCATAATCGTAAGCATTGTCTGGCTGGTTTTTTTATCCGGCTCTCTGTTGCCTGTGCTTTTGCCGCACAGGCACCTTTTTCATCTGCCGAACTCTATTTTAACCCGCGCTTTTTAGCGGATGATCCTCAGGCTGTTGCCGATTTATCGAGCTTTGAAAATGGACAAGAATTACCGCCGGGGACGTATCGTGTCGATATCTATATGAATAATGGTTATATGGCAACGCGTGATGTCACGTTTAATACGGGTGACAGTGAGCAAGGTATTGTCCCTTGCCTGACTCGCGCTCAACTCGCCAGTATGGGGCTGAATACGGCTTCTGTTTCCGGTATGAATCTGCTGGCGGATGATACCTGCGTGCCATTAACCTCAATGATCAATGACGCTACTGCGCATTTAGATGTTGGCCAGCAGCGGCTCAACATCACGATCCCTCAGGCATTTATGAATCAGCGCGCGCGTGGTTATATTCCACCAGAGTTGTGGGATTCAGGTATTAATGCCGGATTGCTCAATTATAACTTCAGCGGAAATAGTGTGCAGAATCGGGTTGGGGGTAACAGCCATTATGCATATTTAAATCTACAGAGTGGATTAAATATTGGTGCGTGGCGTTTACGCGACAATACCACCTGGAGTTATAACAGTAGTGGAAATTCATCAGATAGCAAAAATAAATGGCAACATATTAATACCTGGCTTGAGCGCGACATCATTCCGTTACGTTCCCGACTGACGCTGGGTGATGGTTATACCCAGGGCGATATTTTCGATGGTATTAACTTTCGCGGCGCACAGTTGGCCTCCGATGACAATATGTTACCCGATAGCCAAAGAGGATTTGCCCCGGTGATCCACGGTATTGCTCGTGGTACTGCACAGGTAACTATTAAACAGAATGGGTATGACATTTATAATAGTACGGTGCCGCCGGGGCCTTTTACCATCAACGATATCTATGCCGCAGGTAATAGTGGTGACTTGCAGGTAACAATTAAAGAGGCTGACGGCAGCACGCAGATCTTTACCGTACCCTATTCGTCAGTCCCGCTTTTGCAACGTGAAGGGCATACGCGTTATTCCATTACGGCAGGAGAGTACCGTAGTGGGAATGCGCAACAGGAAAAACCCCGCTTTTTCCAGAGTACATTACTCCACGGCCTCCCGGCTGGCTGGACAATATACGGTGGAACTCAACTGGCGGATCGTTATCGTGCGTTTAATTTCGGTGTCGGGAAAAACATGGGGGCATTGGGTGCTCTGTCCGTGGATATGACGCAGGCTAATGCCACACTTCCCGATGAAAGTCAGCATGACGGACAATCGGTGCGTTTTCTCTATAACAAATCGCTCAATGAATCAGGCACGAATATTCAGTTAGTGGGTTATCGCTATTCGACCAGTGGGTATTTTAATTTCGCTGATACAACATACAGCCGAATGAATGGCTACAACATTGAAACGCAGGATGGTGTTATTCAGGTTAAGCCGAAATTCACCGACTATTACAACCTCGCTTATAACAAACGCGGGAAATTACAACTCACCGTCACTCAGCAAGTTGGGCGCACATCAACACTGTATTTGAGTGGTAGCCATCAGACTTATTGGGGAACGAGTAATGTCGATGAACAATTCCAGGCCGGATTAAATACCGCATTCGAAGATATCAACTGGACGCTCAGCTATAGCCTGACGAAAAACGCCTGGCAAAAAGGACGGGATCAGATGTTAGCTCTTAACGTCAATATTCCTTTCAGCCACTGGCTGCGTTCTGACAGTAAATCTCAGTGGCGACATGCCAGTGCCAGCTACAGCATGTCACACGATCTCAACGGTCGGATGACCAATCTGGCCGGTGTATACGGTACGTTGCTGGAAGACAACAACCTCAGTTATAGCGTGCAAACCGGCTATGCCGGGGGAGGCGATGGTAATAGCGGAAGTACAGGCTACGCCGCGCTGAATTATCGCGGCGGCTACGGCAATGCCAACATAGGGTACAGCCATAGCGATGATATTAAGCAGCTCTATTATGGCGTCAGCGGTGGGGTATTGGCTCATGCCAATGGCGTAACGCTGGGGCAGCCGTTAAACGATACGGTTGTGCTTATTAAAGCGCCTGGAGCAAAAGATGCAAAAGTCGAAAACCAGACGGGTGTTCGTACCGACTGGCGCGGTTATGCCGTGCTGCCTTATGCCACTGAATATCGGGAGAATAGAGTGGCGCTGGATACCAATACCCTGGCTGATAACGTCGATTTAGATAACGCGGTCGCTAACGTTGTTCCCACCCGTGGGGCAATTGTGCGAGCAGAGTTTAAAGCGCGCGTAGGAATAAAACTGCTCATGACGCTAACCCACAATAATAAGCCGCTGCCGTTTGGGGCGATGGTCACATCAGAGAGTAGCCAGAGTAGCGGCATTGTTGCGGATAATGGCCAGGTTTACCTCAGCGGGATGCCTTTAGCGGGAAAAGTTCAGGTGAAATGGGGTGAAGGGGAGAATGCTCGCTGTGTCGCCGATTACAAACTGCCACCAGAGAGTCAGCAGCAGTTATTAACTCAGCTATCAGCCGAATGTCGTTAAGGGGACGTGATGAAAAGCAAACCTTTTTATCTTGTGTGCGCTTTTTTGTGGCTGGTTGCCAGTCACGCCAGGGCCGCAGATAGCACGATTACTATTCGCGGCTATGTCAGGGATAACGGCTGTAGTGTGGCAGCTGAATCAACCAATTTTACCGTTGATCTGATGGAAAACGCGGCGAAGCAATTTAGCAACATTGGGGCGACGACCCCGGTCGTTCCATTTCGTATTTTGCTGTCACCCTGTGGTAATGCGGTTTCTGCTGTAAAGGTTGGGTTTACTGGTGTTGCGGATAGCCACAATGCCAACCTGCTTGCACTTGATAATACGGTGTCAGCGGCCGCAGGGCTGGGAATACAGCTTCTGAATGAGCAACAAAATCAGATCCCACTTAATGCCCCATCGTCCGCGATTGCGTGGACGACCCTGACGCCGGGTAAACCAAACACACTGAATTTTTACGCCAGGCTAATGGCGACACAGGTGCCTGTCACTGCGGGGCGTATCAACGCTACGGCAACCTTTACTCTTGAATATCAGTAACTGGAGATGCTCATGAAATGGCGCAAACGTGGGTATTTATTGGCGGCAATGTTGGCGCTCGCAAGCGCGACGGTATGGGCAGCCGATGTCACCATCACGGTGAACGGTAAGGTCGTCGCCAAACCGTGCACGGTTTCCACCACCAATGCCACGGTTGATCTCGGCGATCTTTATTCTTTCAGCCTGATGTCTGCCGGAGCGGCATCGGCCTGGCATGATGTTGCGCTTGAGTTGACTAATTGTCCGGTGGGAACGTCCAGGGTCACCGCCAGCTTCAGCGGGGCAGCTGACAGCACCGGATATTATAAAAACCAGGGAACCGCGCAAAACATCCAGTTAGAGCTACAGGATGACAGCGGTAATACATTGAATACCGGCGCAACCAAAACAGTTCAGGTGGATGATTCCTCACAATCAGCGCACTTCCCGTTACAGGTCAGAGCATTGACGGTAAATGGCGGAACCACTCAGGGAACCATTCAGGCAGTGATTAGCATCACCTATACCTACAGCTGAACCCGAAGAGATGATTGTAATGAAACGAGTTATTACCTTGTTTGCTGTACTGCTGATGGGCTGGTCGGTAAATGCCTGGTCATTCGCCTGTAAAACCGCCAATGGCACCGCTATCCCTATTGGCGGTGGCAGCGCCAATGTCTATGTTAACCTTGCGCCCGCCGTGAATGTGGGGCAAAACCTGGTCGTGGATCTTTCGACGCAGATCTTTTGCCATAACGATTACCCGGAAACGATTACAGACTATGTCACACTGCAACGAGGCTCGGCTTATGGCGGCGTGTTATCTAATTTTTCCGGAACCGTAAAATATAATGGCAGTAGCTATCCTTTCCCTACCACCAGCGAAACGCCGCGCGTTGTTTATAATTCGAGAACGGATAAGCCCTGGCCGGTGGCGCTTTATTTGACGCCTGTGAGCAGTGCGGGCGGGGTGGCGATTAAGGCTGGCTCATTAATTGCCGTGCTCATTTTGCGCCAGACCAACAACTATAACAGCGATGATTTCCAGTTTGTGTGGAATATTTACGCCAATAATGATGTGGTGGTGCCCACCGGCGGCTGTGATGTTTCCGCTCGTGATGTCACCGTGACTCTGCCGGATTATCCTGGTTCGGTGCCGATTCCTCTTACCGTTTATTGTGCGAAAAGCCAAAACCTGGGGTATTACCTTTCAGGCACAACCGCAGATGCGGGCAACTCGATTTTCACCAATACCGCGTCGTTTTCGCCAGCACAGGGAGTCGGCGTACAGCTGACGCGCAACGGTACGATTATTCCAGCGAATAGCACTGTGTCATTAGGGGCAGTAGGGACTTCGGCGGTAAGTCTGGGATTAACGGCAAATTACGCACGTACTGGAGGGCAGGTGACTGCAGGTAATGTGCAGTCGATTATTGGTGTGACTTTTGTTTATCAATAAAAAAACCACAGGGCTTGCTAATGCTGGTACGCAATATTACGTGATGCGCTACGCTACCTACAAAACCTGCACGTTAGCCCTTTGTAGGCCAGATAAGACGCGTCAGCGTCGCATCTGGCATAAACAAGGCACACTTTGTCGACACTCCGAACTGAGCCTGCCATTGGCAGGCTCTGGTGTGCTTTTACGCTACCATGCTGATAATCAACACAATAATCAGCCCAACTACGGAGTTGACCAGCTCCAGCAGACCCCAGGTTTTCAGCGTGTCTTTTACCGACAGGTCAAAATAACCTTTAAACAACCAGAAAGATGCATCGTTAATGTGGGTGAGGGTGTTGGACCCCGCAGCCGTCGCCAGCACCAGCAGCGCCGGATTCACGCCAACCAGTTGACCGGTTGCCGGATCAAGGATTGCAGCACTGATAATCCCGGCGGCGGTCATCGCCGAAACGACACCCTGACCCGTCGCCAGACGAATTAGCACAGTGATCAGCCATGCCATGATGTAGGGCGAGATATTGCCGTGGGACATCAACATGCCGATGGTGTCGCCAATGCCGGTGTCGATGATGGTCTGCTTCAGCACGCCACCCGCACCGATGATCAGAATCACCATTGCAATACTCTTCACTGCGCTTTCAAAAGCGTTCATCACCCACTGCATGTCATGACCACGCGCGGTGCCAAAGAGTACGAATGCAACCACCATCGCAATAAACATTGCAATCGGCGAGGAACCGATAAAGTTAACCACTTCCCAGGCAGGGGTATCTTTTACCAGCCAGATATTGGCGATGGTGGTGGAGATCATAATGATCGCTGGGATCAGCGGCACCAGAATCGAGATGCCGAAAGAAGGCAGATTATTCATGTCTACCGGTTGATCAGCTTTCAGGAATGATGGCGTTGGGCGCTCAAGATTGCCGAGGAACTTCGGCAGGATCAGACCTGCGCAGATTACACTTGGGATCGTCACCAGCACGCCATAGATATAAACCATCCCCATATCCGCGCCATAAGCATTTACCAGCGCCACCGGACCCGGCTGCGGCGGGAACAGTGAATGTGCGGTGGTGGCAGCCGCTACTGCCGGAATAGCCAGTTTCAGGAACGGGATTTTAGCTTCGGCTGCAATCACGATCACCAGCGGTGCCAACATGATAAAGGCCACTTCATAGAACATCGCCAGACCGAAAATCAGGCCGATGATAATCACCGATATCTGAACATAGCGCAGACCGAGACGCGCCAGCAGCGTGTGCGCTATCTGGTGAGCCGCGCCAGAGTCGACCATCAATTTACCGATGACCGCACCGAATACCACGATGATCGCCAGTTCCCCCAGCGTGTTGCCGAAGCCTGCTTTCATGGTGTGCAGCAGCGACATTAAGTCCATACCCGCCAGCATCCCGACGGACAGAGCAGCCACCAACAAAGCTACCATCGAGTTGATCTTGAACCTCAAATTCAGTACCAGCATCAGGCCGATACCGAAGACGACCCAAAGAATGTTAAGCACATGCATAAAGTTTTACCTTACCTGGTTGAGCCATTGTTATTTTGGGCGACATGTTATGTAAATTGGTCAACCATTGTTGCGATGAATATCACATACCCTGATCAATAGCCGTTGTTTACCCTTTGCTGTAATTTGCAACAACCGGCGGGAGAGTAGATTTCTTGTGATGTGGTTAACCAATTTTAGAATCCGGGTTGACATGTCTTACCAAAAGGTAGAACTTATACGCCATCTCATCCGGTGCGACGCCACGGCTGTGGTCTGGTTGTTCATCCGGATACCTAAACAACTCCGGGGTTCCGCGTCTCTTCGCTGTGGAACCCACTATGTGAAAGAGGAAAAATCATGGAACAGACCTGGCGCTGGTACGGCCCAAACGATCCGGTTTCTTTAGCTGATGTCCGTCAGGCGGGCGCAACTGGCGTGGTTACCGCGCTGCACCATATCCCGAACGGCGAAGTATGGTCCGTAGAAGAGATCCTCAAACGCAAGGCTATCGTTGAAGACGCAGGTCTGGTGTGGTCTGTCGTGGAAAGCGTGCCAATTCACGAAGATATCAAAACCCACACTGGCAACTATGAGCAGTGGATCGCTAACTATCAGCAGACCCTGCGCAACCTGGCGCAGTGCGGCATCCGCACCGTGTGCTACAACTTCATGCCGGTGCTTGACTGGACCCGTACTGACCTCGAATACGTACTGCCGGACGGCTCCAAAGCCCTGCGTTTCGACCAGATCGAATTTGCTGCGTTTGAAATGCACATCCTGAAGCGCCCAGGCGCGGAAGCGGATTACACCGAAGAAGAAATTGCTCAGGCAGCAGAACGTTTCGCCACCATGAGCGATGAAGACAAAGCGCGTCTGACCCGTAACATCATTGCTGGTCTGCCGGGTGCGGAAGAAGGTTACACCCTCGACCAGTTCCGTAAGCACCTGGAGCTGTACAAAGATATCGACAAAGCCAAACTGCGCGAAAACTTTGCCGTCTTCCTGAAAGCCATTATTCCGGTTGCCGAAGAAGTCGGCGTGCGTATGGCGGTTCACCCGGACGATCCGCCGCGCCCGATCCTCGGTCTGCCGCGTATCGTTTCCACCATTGAAGATATGCAGTGGATGGTTGATACCGTAAACAGCATGGCGAACGGTTTCACCATGTGCACCGGTTCCTACGGCGTGCGCGCTGACAACGATCTGGTTGATATGATCAAGCAGTTTGGTCCGCGCATTTACTTCACCCATCTGCGTTCCACCATGCGTGAAGATAACCCGAAAACCTTCCACGAAGCGGCGCACCTGAACGGCGACGTTGATATGTACGAAGTGGTGAAAGCGATCGTTGAAGAAGAACACCGTCGTAAAGCGGAAGGCAAAGAAGACCTGATCCCGATGCGTCCGGATCACGGTCATCAGATGCTGGACGACCTGAAGAAGAAAACCAACCCAGGTTATTCCGCGATTGGTCGTCTGAAAGGCCTGGCCGAAGTTCGCGGTGTCGAACTGGCGATCCAGCGCGCTTTCTTTAGCCGTTAATATCCACCGGCATGGCTGCGCGCCGTGCCGGTTCCTTCTTCCTTGCCGTCACTCTCTGAAGACGGATTCTGGAGTTTACGATGACTACTATTGTTGACAGCAATCTGCCGGTTGCCCGCCCGTCATGGGATCATTCTCGTCTGGAATCACGCATTGTGCATCTTGGTTGCGGGGCGTTTCACCGCGCGCACCAGGCGCTGTATACCCATCACCTGCTGGAAAGCACCGACAGCGACTGGGGTATCTGCGAAGTTAACCTGATGCCAGGCAACGACCGCGTGCTGATCGAAAACCTGAAAAAACAGCAACTGCTGTACACCGTGGCGGAAAAAGGTGCTGAAAGCACTGAACTGAAAATTATCGGTTCGATGAAAGAAGCCCTGCATCCGGAAATCGACGGTTGCGAAGGTATTCTCAACGCAATGGCGCGTCCGCAAACAGCGATTGTCTCCCTGACGGTCACGGAAAAAGGTTACTGCGCCGATGCGGCAAGCGGTCAGCTGGATCTCAATAACCCGCTGATTAAGCACGATCTGGAAAACCCGACCGCGCCGAAGTCCGCGATTGGTTACATCGTAGAAGCCCTGCGTCTGCGTCGTGAAAAAGGGCTGAAAGCGTTTACCGTGATGTCCTGCGACAACGTGCGTGAAAACGGTCATGTGGCGAAAGTTGCCGTTCTGGGGCTGGCTCAGGCGCGTGACCCGCAGCTGGCGGCATGGATTGAAGAAAACGTCACCTTCCCATGCACCATGGTTGACCGCATCGTTCCGGCGGCTACTCCTGAAACCTTACAAGAAATTGCTGATCAGCTGGGCGTTTACGATCCGTGCGCCATTGCCTGCGAACCGTTCCGCCAGTGGGTGATTGAAGATAACTTCGTTAATGGTCGCCCGGACTGGGATAAAGTGGGCGCACAGTTCGTTGCGGACGTTGTACCGTTCGAAATGATGAAACTGCGTATGCTCAACGGCAGCCACTCTTTCCTGGCGTACCTCGGTTACCTCGGTGGCTATGAAACCATTGCCGATACCATGACTAATGCGGATTATCGCAAAGCCGCCTTTGCCCTGATGATGCAGGAACAAGCGCCAACGCTGTCGATGCCGGAAGGGACTGATCTGAACGCCTATGCGACACTGCTGATCGAGCGTTTCAGCAACCCGTCTCTGCGTCACCGTACCTGGCAGATTGCGATGGACGGTAGCCAGAAGTTACCGCAGCGTCTGCTGGACCCGGTGCGTCTGCACCTGCAAAACGGCGGTAGCTGGCGTCACCTGGCGCTCGGCGTGGCGGGCTGGATGCGTTACACCCAGGGTGTGGATGAGCAAGGCAACGCCATCGACGTAGTTGATCCGATGCTGGCTGAGTTCCAGAAGATCAACGCGCGATATCAGGGAGCAGAACGCGTAAAAGCCCTGTTGAGCCTGAGCGGTATTTTTGCCGATGATCTGCCGCAGAATGCCGACTTTGTTGGTGCGGTGACGGCGGCATATCAGCAACTGTGCGAGCGCGGCGCGCGCGAATGCGTGGCTGCACTGTAACTGACTGATTCCCCGACAGACTTACTGGTCAATCAAACTCATATTTGGTTGACCAGTTTTCGTTTTTTTGCCCACCTGTACGTGCCAACTTCCAGTGCTAATGGTATAGTTTGTCATTAACGATCAACGTAAGATCGCCCGATGCGCACGCTTATCGAGCCTGGGTATCAATCACAACTTATTGAATACGCACTCTTTGTTGGCCGGATAAGGCGTTCACGTCGCATTCGGCAATAATTTGATTAACCGCACCTAACGGACACAACACCATGAAATCTGCCACCTCTGCGCAAAGACCTTACCAGGAAGTCGGGGCGATGATCCGCGATCTGATCATCAAAACACCGTACAATCCTGGCGAACGACTGCCGCCGGAGCGTGAAATCGCAGAAATGCTCGAGGTCACGCGTACTGTGGTGCGTGAGGCGTTGATCATGCTGGAGATCAAAGGGCTGGTAGAAGTGCGGCGCGGCGCCGGTATTTATGTTCTCGACAGTTCAACCAGCCACACTGCCGACAACGCAGATGTCAACGTCTGCAATGACGCCGGTCCTTTTGAGCTGTTACAGGCGCGTCAGTTACTGGAAAGTAACATCGCGGAATTTGCCGCTTTGCAGGCCACCCGCGAAGATATCGTCAAAATGCGCCAGGCATTGCAGCTTGAAGAACGCGAACTGGCCTCCAGCGCGCCGGGCAGCAGTGAAAGCGGCGATATGCAGTTTCACCTCGCCATTGCCGAAGCGACCCATAACAGTATGCTGGTGGAGCTGTTCCGGCAGTCCTGGCAGTGGCGGGAAAACAATCCGATGTGGATCCAGTTGCACAGCCATCTGGATGACAGCTTGTATCGCAAAGAGTGGCTGGGCGATCACAAACAGATCCTCGCCGCGTTAATCAAAAAAGACGCCCGTGCGGCGAAGCTGGCAATGTGGCAGCATCTGGAAAATGTGAAACAGCGCCTGCTGGAGTTTTCCAATGTTGACGATATCTATTTTGACGGCTATCTCTTCGACTCCTGGCCGTTGGATAAAGTTGACGCCTGACCCTTTATTTCTGGTGCAAAGTTGAGCAGCTTTGCACCAGGCCTTTTAGCCACGTAATAACCGATATTATTAATAATAAACGATGAGTAATTTAATAATTACTTATTACATGTCTTTTATAAACATTATATATCTATTTAAATCTGAGTGATTATTCGGAATAATCAAAATATATTGGTTTGTTTCTGTCTGGTTTAGTGACTTTTATCAAATTATATCTTCTTAAATAAAAAGTAAGTGGATCTTCATTTCTGTTCAGGGTCTTATACTTTGCGGGCAAGAATCAAGCCTGTTATCAGGCACGGATGCGATGAGCAAAAAGGAATGACTATGGAAAATGAGCATCAACCCAGTGGTGTCAAGCCGTCAGGGCAAGATATCGATGCCGCTAAACGTCAGGAGTGCGCAAAATGATGCGCCAATTACTTCAGACCGTATTACCTGAAAACACAGGCAGCAATACATCATCGCTGCGTGATTCCGTATGTCGGGATCTCTTTCAACTTTTCAATTCTCCTCACTCACCGCTACCCGCATTACTTATTTCAGGTATGCCAGAGTGGCAAGGGGATAATCAGAGCGACAAACATCTCCAGAGCTGGTATTGCCGCCAGTTGCGTTCCGCTCTTTTATTTCATGAACCACGTATTGCTGCATTGCAGGTGAGTCTGAAAGAAGCATATTGCCACAATCTGACGATTAGCCTGGAGATGATGCTGTACCACGATAATGAACCTCTGACGTTTGATCTGGTCTGGCAGCATGGTGGTTGGTACAGTGCGACGGTGGGGAAAGTCAGCTAAATACCATCTTCTGCGTTTTACTCTGTCAGCCGTCCGAACGGGCATCCTACGTCCATTCGGGCGGCTGACAACCGCTTATGCAGTTTCAAACGTTCCTTTCACGCACGCCTTGCCATCTTTGACCATCAGTTTGCCGTGAGCGTACACCTGCGCAATGCGCAGTTCCGGTGTCATAACCAGCAAATCCGCGTCATTGCCGGGCTGAATTTCGCCTTTCCCGGTCAGGTTGAGGAAACCGGCGACGCTGCTGGTGAGTGGACGCACGGCATCGCTGATACTGAAACCGTAGTCTTTGACCAGCACTTGCACGGTTTCCAGCAACGTCTCAAAACCGGCAACGCCGATATGCGTTAAATTCCCCTCGTCGTCAAAGAACGGCTGGCTACCGTTGCCGTCGGAGCTGAGGGTGATGCGAGCCAGCGGAATCCCCGCCTGAACGGCGCGGGCAATCCCTTCGGCAGGGGCGACCGGTTCGTCAATGCTGCTGGTGATGTCGATGGTGCCGCCTTTAAGGGCGAACTCCAGCGCCTGTTCAAACAAAGGAACGTTGCGGTTAACGTGCGTCGGCAGCAACTTGCTGATTGGCACATCGCAATTTTCCAGGAGATCGTAGATAGGCTGTAGCGCCTTTTTGCTGTCGCCCATGTGGAACACGGTGACGCCAGGTTTACCGCCGAGCAAACCGCCAACGCGGGATTCCGACGCCATATTAGCCAGGTGATAAACATCCGGTGCGGCAGAACGGTGATCAGAGATGGCGCATTTCACGCCAATCACGCGATCGATAATCGCCACGTCTTTTTCCACAGAACCCGTAATGGTGCGGGAAGGCACATGATAAGCACCGGTCAGCATCCAGGCGCTGATGCCTTCTTCATTGAGCGCACGGGTCTTGGCGAGCAGGGATTCCGGGTGGCGAGAGATAGAGTCGGTGCCAAGCAGGCCAATCACCGACGTGACGCCCGCTTCCGTCAGGCGGCTTAACGCCACTTCCGGCGTGCGTGTAGTGGGGCCAGCTTCGCCGCCGCCGCCAATCAAATGGACGTGTTGATCAATAAAACCAGGGCAGAGGATCTGCCCGCTGAGATCGACAATCGTGCAGTTCGGTACGATGTCAGAAGGGATATTGCTGGCAACGGCGATAATCTTGCCGTTAGCGACGAGGACATCGCAAACTCCCCGATCTTCCGGCGCATACAAATGCGCTCCCTGCAGCAGAATGAAACCGGCTGCGGAATAATCAATCATGTAAACTCCTTGTTAAACAATAATCTGCATAACCCAGATCGACAGCAATGCGTTAATCGCGCAGACCGTAATGATATGCAGATAGCATTTAGCATTCACTTCGGCTGTCTCCAGGCTGCGACCGACATTTTGCACCGGGTTGGCTATTAAATACATTGCGGGCAGTAAAACGGTGACATCATGGCCGGTTAACGCGCCTGCGGTCGCATGGCTGACAGCAACGCCGACTGCGCTGCCCATACTCATCAATGTGGCTAAAAGGACAGCGGTAGTCCCCACAACGTTTTTGTATCTGCGTGTTGCTACGTGTTTTTTGCAGAGTGGAAAAACAGGATTGAGTTGCAAAAAATTCATAAACCCAGTGACAATGACGTAGCTGAATAAAAACAGGAAATACAGGGAAGAAGACAAAATGGCAAAGTATGGCGAAAAAGAGTTGGCAGATACGAGTAAGTTTTTAAGTTTTGTCCTCCGACATAAACCAGAGGCGATTGGCATCGCGCTGGATCGTGAAGGATGGGCGGATGTCGATAAACTCATACTCTGTGCACAAAAAGTGGGCAAGCGGTTAACCCGTGCCTTACTGGATGTCGTTGTCGTCACTAGCGATAAAAAGCGTTTTAGTTATTCGAATGATGGTAAGTGCATTCGCGCTGTTCAAGGGCATTCGACCTCGCAGGTCGCCATTGCCTTCACCGAAAAAACACCGCCACAATTTCTCTACCACGGTACGGCAAGTCGCTTCCTTGAGGTGATAAAAAATCAGGGATTGATTGCTGGGGAGCGTCATTACGTGCATCTCTCTGCTGATGAAGCGACAGCTCGCAAAGTAGGAGCCAGACATGGATCGCCGGTTATCTTAACCGTCAAAGCCGAAGAAATGGCGAAACGAGGAATACCTTTCTGGCAAGCGGAAAACGGGGTCTGGCTGACAGCAACTGTTGCGGTTGAGTTTCTTGACTGGCAAGGGAAATACTGAGGCGCTCTTCTCTGGTATGGTGGGGAGAAAAATCCCCCCTTATGAAGTCGCCGTTTGCAGCTTAAATAATTGCACTGTGCTGATGAGCGCGGCAACAAACAGCGCCGCTGCGCCACAAAGCGTGGAGTTGGCGAGTGCCGACGTTCCGTTGCCGAGCATACTGGTCAGCGCCGGGCCGAGAATTTGCCCGATGCCATAAATAAGCGTCACAAAGCCTAACAGGTTGAGATTTCCCGGCACACTAAGCTGGCGGGCGATGGTCATCACCAGCGAGGTCGTGCCCATAAAGGTGCCGCCAAAGCCAATACTGCTGATGATGAGTAATAAAGGAGAGCTGCTGGCGAGGGTTAACAGCACGCAGATAGCCTGTACCAACAAATTCGCCGTCAGGCAGGGTAACGCCCCCCAACGTTTTGCTGCCCACAACCAGCCAAAGCAGCCTGGCACAATCGACAAGCCGACCAGCGTCCAGAGATGGGCGGTCAGTAATGGCAGGCCAGCATCTTTCGCCATGAGCGGCAGATAAGTGGCAACGATGATATAACCAAAACCCGCCAGACCGTACAGAATAGCCAGCAACCACCAGCTCATGGGTTGTTGAGTGGTTTTTGCTAACGGCGTTGGCGCGATGGTGTGTTTTTTCGAAGGAAGCAAAAGCGCCAGTACAATCAATATAATTCCAGAAAGCGCCCCGGCACCTTGCCATAGCGTTTGCGAGGAGAGGGAAAAATGCAGCCCAGCCAGCACATATTCATTGCCTAGCGCGATACCAACACCAACGCCAGAAAACAGTGCCGCAAGTACAAAAGGATGGCGGGTATGTTGCATGATGAGCGTCGAGCCGAAAATCAACATCCCGGCGCTGGCGATGCCTGCCAGAAAGCGAATCAACAACACCAGAATAAACGACGGCAACCACGCCATCGCAAGGATCAACAATCCGGTTGCCAGGGCGCAAGCCAATAAAAACGGGCGCAGACGTGAGGGTAAATGAAATGCGCCGAATGAAAACAACAGGCTTCCAGCCAGATACCCAGCGTAGTTGCCGCTGGCAATCCACGACAGTTCGCTAAATGAAAACTGCCCCTCCGCCAGCATAACTGGCAGCATCGGCGTATAAAGAAAGCGACCTAACCCCATACCTAAGGTCAGAACCAGCATCCCGAAAAGCGCGGTGCTGAAGGAAAAGCGTTCTACGGGATGCGATGACGGGGACATGTTTTACCTTGCTTGTCTTTTTGTTGTTAACAAGTTAATAACAAAAAGGTGAAACATGCCAGTCTGTTAATGTGATGATGTAGGGGTAAAGCGATAAAAACGATTCGGTTCGCCAACGATATAAATATTGCCAGAGGCATCCATCGCAATCCCTTCAGCCTGTTTGATGTTATGTGACAAACCCCGGCTGCCTTTGGTTAGTGACATTTCACCGATAACCTCACCAGCCAGCGTCACTTCCTGCAGTGCGCGTGACTCATGAGACAGTACCAGCAGCGTATTTTTTTGTTGGTTAAATTCTGCGCCGGACACATCATCTAAAGTAAATTGACGTTGTAGTTCCTGGTCTTTGCTGATGTGCAATTCATTGCTACTTAGTAGCCCGTTAACTTTGTAGACCTCAATCGGATTTTTCTCTTTAAAAAACCAGAAAGTGTGATCCTGGCGAGAATAAGCCAGCCCTTCAAAACCACTATTGGTTGGCGTTTTCTGCAACGGAATTTTTATTTTTTTGAGGATTTTCACTTCTGAATTTTCATTAAGTGAAATCACATAAATGGCATAATCGCGTTCATCACTGATGACGAACTTATTATCACCAATATATTCGATAGTCTCGAGATCTTTCACAAAATCCAGAGGAATGGTGCGGAGCAAATCCCCATTCGTGGTCATTTCAACAATCGCCGCAGGTTTATTGATAGTGCTAAACAGGGTATTACTCTGCGCAGACCAGGTCAGTGAGGAGATATTATTCGTTACACCTGCAATCTCTTTACCATCAATATTAACGTGGTAATTTTGAAACCCTGCGGGATAACTGCTTTTGCGCGCGCAAGATTGCACGAAGAAAACACACACTGCGACAATGGCAAAAAGAATAATAATGCTGATACGTTTACTTAACGAAAACCTTTTTGTCATGGCATATCCATCCAACAAAATCAATAAGATATCGATAAGTATACGTAGTGATCTTAATGAATCCTTAACGCGGAGCCAGATCGTAATGTGCAATGCATTTCCTGTCGCAATCTTTCTCCGCTTCTTCGGTAGTTTCAGCTGAGGTGGAGCAACCGCACCGCAGGCCGTTAGCATCTTCTGCGGAATAAACGTGCAGTAAGTGCCGACCAGCGGAATGACGCACTTTGGAGAACTGCTCGAAAATGGCGGGCAGAACGGTGACAAATGGCATGATTTTCCTTCCCCGTACACGGGAGACAATGAAAAAGGCCGCATTATTACCATGATTTAAGTGTGCTTTATTTGTTCTCTCTCGCGGTTAAAAATTGCCGAGGGGTAACAAAGTCGGGATTTGCGATAAAAGATACAGTATCAATCCAATACAACCACCAACCAGTGTACCGTTGACGCGGATAAACTGGAGATCTTTGCCGATATTTAACTCGATTTGCCGTGACATATCCCGCGCATCCCAGCTTTTTACCGTATCAGTAATGTGGCGCGTCAGGAATGCCGAAAACTCTGGTGCGACGCGGTGCGCGGCCTGTTCCAGATGACCATTTAATGACGCCCGCAAGGCGTCATCGGCAATTAACGTCTCGCCAAACCATTGACCCGCCCGCGCGATACGTTCCTTCACGCGAGAATCTTCGCTATTGATATCGGCCTTCAACCATTCCCGCAAATCCCCCCACAATTCACCGAGATAGCGATTAAACGCTTCATCTTCTTTCAGATACGCTTTGATATTGTCGGCGCGCGCCGCCATTTCGGGATCGTTTTTTAGCTTGTCGATCAGCGCAAAGGTGGCGCGATCAAACGCATGGCGGATCTGATGCGCGCGATCGCGGCTGATGTCGTCAAGCAAGGAATTTACCGCATCGGAAACCAGCTCCGCACTGTGTTCACCCAGCCATTCAGTTGGCAAAATTTTCGCTTTCAGCGGATGTTCGTTCTCCAGCCAGCGGACGATCTGCTGGGCGATAAATTTGCGTGATTTATCGCGCTGGAGCAGGGCGATCAGTTGGGCAATCAGCGTATCCAGCAGCACCTGGTGACGATCGTTTTTAGTCATGCTCTCCAGCATTAACGCACTGGTGCCGGAAAGATCCACTTTATCAATCGCCCGATGCACCGCGCGCTTAAGCAGACGCTGAATACGTGCATCATCGGTCAGTTCGAGAAAACCACTCATGATCTGCAAAAGATGCTGCCCAACGCGGTGGGCATTTTCCGGCTGACTAAACCAGTTGCCGATTAACAATGCCGGTTCATGACGACGAATTAACGCCACCAGGGATTGGGTATCGAGAAATTTTTCCTGTACGAACTGCCCGAGATTTTCGCCAATCCGGTCTTTATTACGCGGGATAATCGCCGTATGGCGAGAAATAATCGGAATCGGCACGCGGCGAAACAGCGCCACCACCGCAAACCAGTCAGCCAGAGCACCGACCATTGCCGCCTCCGCAATCGCCTTCACGCCGCTCACCCAAAAATTGGGGGGCAAAAAAAGCGTAACGATAAAAGTCGCGGCAGCAACGAGCAGTAAAGAGAGCGCCAGCATTTTGGCGCGTCGGAGTTCAATGATTTTATTCATATCGTAAGAATAGAGCCTGACGGCAGGTTCACGCAAAAATCGAGACGCCTTCTAGAAAAATGTATCGCTTGCAGGAGAACAAAAATAGCCTGGAAAGCGCCTCGGGGAATAAGATATTGCCGGGTGTGAGCGGAATTAGGAATCGCTAAAGTCGGACTATCTCTTCAACAGGTGACGGATCGCCATGACAAACTTCACGACCAGTACGCCGCATGACGCATTATTTAAATCCTTCCTCACGCATCCTGACACCGCGCGGGATTTTATGGAGATCCACTTACCAAAAGGTTTACGTGAACTGTGCGATCTCGACACCTTAAAACTGGAATCAGCCAGCTTTGTCGATGAAAAATTGCGGGCGCTGCACTCCGATATTTTATGGTCGGTAAAGACTCGCGAAGGTGATGGATACATCTACGTGCTGATTGAACACCAGAGCCGTGAGGATATTCATATGGCCTTTCGCCTGATGCGATATTCCATGGCGGTGATGCAGCGTCATATAGAGCATGATAAACGCCGACCACTACCGCTGGTCATTCCGATGCTGTTTTATCACGGCAGTCGTAGTCCTTATCCCTGGTCCCTGTGCTGGCTGGATGAATTTGCCGACCCGATTACCGCTCGGAAACTTTATACCGCCGCGTTCCCGCTGGTGGATATCACTGTGGTGCCGGACGACGAGATTGTGCAGCATCGCAGAGTTGCCCTGCTGGAGCTGATCCAAAAGCATATCCGCCAGCGCAATATGATGGGGCTGATTGATCAACTGGTAGCATTACTGGTTACAGAGTGCGCTAATGACAGCCAGATAACCGCGCTGTTAAATTACATTTTACTGGCTGGTGATGAAGCGAGTTTTGAAGAATTTGTTAGTGAACTTACCCGTCGAATGCCACAACACAGGGAGCGAATCATGACGATTGCAGAGCGAATTCATAATGCGGGATGGCTGTTGGGAAGGGAAGAAGGGAGGATCGAAGGCAAAGAAGAAGGTAAAGAAGAAGGGGAACAGCGCCTTCTCCGATTGTTTTTGCAAAATGGTGCAGATCCTGAATGGATACAAAAGATTACCGGACATTCATCAGAGCAAATACAGGCATTAGGTCAGTCTTTGCCTGACAGTTACCGCGATTAAGGGATCGAATAATAATCAGAGACTGATGACAAACGCCAAACTTCCTTATGTGCTACGCTTAACAGGCTTACATAGCCCATGCAATATATTGAATTTGCAATATTTTGTATGCCGGATAAGGCGCTCGCGCCACATCCGGCATGAACAAAGCGCACTTTACCTAAGCCATACTGGAACGTAGCGATGTTGCTATAGAGACAAAACGAGCCACAAGCTATTCGTCAGAGGAAATTCAGGCGCGTCGTCACGATTCCGTATTTATTCCATTGCCCGATACACTGCCTCGCCAATTTGCTTTAGTGCTTCGCGATAGGTTTCGCTGAGCGGCAAAGCGCAGTTGATGCGCAGACAATTACGGTATTTGCCGGAAGCCGAGAAAATCGAGCCTGCCGCCACCTGGATTTTCATGCGGCACAATTGCCGCGCGACGCAGACCATATCGACCTGTTCAGGCAATTCTATCCACAGTAAAAATCCGCCTTTCGGGCGCGTAATACAGATTTCGCAGGGAAAATATTCCCGTATCCAGCAGGTATAAAGCGCCATATTGCGCTGATAGTTCTGCCGCATCCGCCGGATATGGCGATGATAGTGACCTTCCTGCACAAACGTTGCTGCCGCCATTTGCGTGGACGGTACATTAAAGCTGCTGGTGGCATATTTCATATGCAGCAGTTTATCGTGATAACGCCCCGGCGCGACCCAGCCCACGCGCAGGCCTGGCGCAATGCTTTTACTGAACGAACTGCACAGCAGCACCCGACCATCGCTATCCCATGAATGAATGGTACGCGGGCGCGGATATTCCGTTGCCAGTTCGCCGTAGACATCATCTTCAAAAATCACAATATCATGACGCTGAGCGAGAGAGAGAACGGCTCGTTTGCGCGCGTCCGGCATAATAAATCCCAGCGGATTATTACAGTTTGGCACCAGAATGATGCCTTTAATCGGCCATTGTTCCAGCGCCAGTTCCAGTGCTTCAACGCTGATGCCTGTTTCTGGATCGGTTGGGATTTCAATCACGTTCACGCCTATGCCACGCAGCATCTGCATCGAACCGTAATAACAGGGCGATTCAACCGCGACAATATCGCCCGGTTTACACACCGCCATTAACGCCAGCGACATCGAGTTATGGCAGCCGCTGGTGATAATAATGTCATCGGCGGTGACCACCGAGCCGCTGTCGAGCATCAGGCGGGCAATCTGCTCGCGCAATACCCGCTGACCGGTTAACGAATCATAGCTGAGAACGGTTTGCAGATTATGCTGCACCACCCGGCTAAGCTCCCGCCAGAGCGGTTTCAGGCTGGGCGCCTCGACATCCGGCGTGCTTTTACTGAACGGAATAACAGAACTATCGCTATGCGCTTTCAGCATATCCAGCACCTGATCCCACTGGGTAATTTCCACCGGACGTTGCACCGGACGCGTCATCGGCGGCACTGGCGGCTGGGCTTTATGTTGCGCGACAAAATAACCCGAACGCGGCTGCGGAGTGATGAGCTTCATCGTTTCCAGAGTCTGATACGCCTGCTGCACGGTGCTAATACTGACGCCGTGCTCCTGACTTAAGCTGCGCACCGACGGCAATTTCTCCCCGTGACGATACAGCCCTTGCTCAATCCGCTCGGCAAGTAGAGTCGCCAGATGTTGATAACGCGTCATGCTGTATTCCTTATATGGACCATACAGAGAGAAAAACCGGTACAGATGAGGCTAAAAAACCGGATGCAGATGCTGTTTTAACCTGTCTGTATGTTAAATAAAAGTAATATTTGCATCTGTATTGTGAACTGCCAGAAGGCGGATGATGAAGCCTCTGAAAGATGAGGAGGCAGCAGATGGAATTTCACGAAAACAAAGCCAAAGCGCCGTTTATCGGCTTCGTGCAACTCTGGCAGGCGGTGCGAAGCTGGTGGCTGAAAAAGCAGACCCGGCGTGTGTTACAGCAGATGAGTGATGAGCGGTTGAAGGATATTGGGTTACGCAGGGAGGATGTGGAGTGAGGGGACAGTTCGTCGCGGATAAACAGGATTTCTCTATAACCTCCACAAGGAAGTGTTTATTATTGTGAAATCATCGCTTCACGGAAAGACGTCAGAATGAAAGCAACAGAAGCCCGTTTACTCGATTTTTTAAAACGTTCGCAGCAGTTTGTTATTCCCATTTATCAACGCACCTATTCATGGACAGAGCAACAATGTCGGCAACTTTGGGACGACATCATTCGTGCCGGAAAGCGTGATGATATATCAGCGCATTTTATTGGTTCGGTTGTTTATATAGAGCAGGGGTTGTATCAGGTTTCCGGTATTTCTCCGTTGCTGGTCATTGATGGTCAACAGCGGCTGACGACCGCAATGTTGCTGATTGAGGCTTTATCGCGCCATCTTGGCGAAGAAGAAGTTTTTGATGGCTTTTCGGCAATGAAATTGCGTAATTATTATTTACTCAATCCTTATGAGTCCGGTGAGAAAGGATTTAAATTACTGTTGACCGAGACCGATAAAGACAGTTTGCTGGCATTAATAAAACAAAGACCAATGCCAGAAAACTATTCCCATCGAATAATGGAAAACTTTACTTTCTTTGATGAGCAAATTGCCAAACTCGGTGATGATTTGATCCCCTTATGTCGTGGGTTAGCAAAGTTATTAATTGTCGATGTTGCGCTTAATCGTGGTCAGGATAATCCGCAACTGATTTTTGAAAGTATGAACTCCACCGGTAAGGCGTTAAGTCAGGCCGATCTGGTGCGCAATTTTATTCTGATGGGCCTCGAACCAGAGCATCAAACCCGGTTGTATGAAGATCACTGGCGTCCAATGGAAATCGCTTTTGGTCAGCAAGGTTATAGCGAATATTTTGACAGTTTTATGCGTCATTATCTGACGGTAAAAACAGGGGAGATCCCTCGGACAGATGAAGTCTATGAGGCATTTAAACTACATGCCCGCAGCCAGAGTGTTGCTGAAAAAGGTGTAGATCGGCTGGTTGAAGATATACACATCTACGCGGAGTATTACTGTGCAATGGCATTGGGTAAGGAAAGTGACAAATCGCTTGCTACGGCTTTTCAGGATTTGCGCGAGTTAAAGGTCGATGTTGCGTATCCTTTCTTACTGGCGCTTTATCATGACTATAAAAATGGTGATTTGTCTCACGAAGATTTCCTGCGCATAATTCGTTTAATTGAATCTTATGTTTTCCGCCGTGCAGTGTGTGCAATTCCGACGAATTCTTTGAACAAGACGTTTGCCACTTTTTATAAGATCATTAATAAAGAAAAATATCTGGAAAGTATTCAGGTGCATTTTATGAACCTGCCTTCATATCGTCGTTTTCCCAACGATGATGAATTTAAACGGGAATTAAAAGTTCGCGATCTCTATAACTTCCGCAGTCGCAGCTACTGGTTACGACGACTGGAAAACGATAAACGCAGAGAGCGCGTGGAAGAGTTTACGATTGAACACATTATGCCGCAGAACGAAAATCTGTCGGCTAAATGGCGCGAAGAGCTGGGAAGCGACTGGCAGCGTATTCATAAAGAATTGTTGCATACGTTGGGGAATCTCACTTTAACACGCTATAACTCCCGCTACAGTGACAGACCTTTCGCGGAAAAACGCGATATTGAAGACGGCTTTAAGCATAGCCCGCTCTATTTGAATATCGGTCTTGGACAGTGCGAAAAATGGGATGAAGCCGCCATTCGCACCCGTGCCGATCGTCTGGCCGATCTCGCGGTTCAGGTCTGGCAAGCGCCTTCTCTTCCTGAAGAGGTTTTAGCTGTTTATCGGGGGCAGCCGGAGAACAAAACCAGTTACAGCCTGAATGATTTTCCTTTCCTTGCTGATGGTTCGCATAGCCGGGTGTTATTCGATCATCTTCGCGATGAAGTTATGCGCCTGGACGCAGGGATCACACAGGAAGTTTTAAAGCTGTATATTGCGTTTAAAGCTGAAACGAATTTTGTTGATGTTGTGCCGCAAAAAAGCCGACTGCGGTTGTCGCTTAATATGCAGTTTCATGAACTGGTCGATCCGAAAGGTATTGCCAAAGATGTGACAAATGTTGGGCGCTGGGGCAATGGTGATGTGGAAATTGGTTTCAGCGACCTCACACAACTTCCTTACATTATGGGATTAATTCGTCAGGCATTTGAAAAACAGATGGAGAGCGCGTTGGTATAACGCGGCGAATAATACCCGGTAGCACTTGGCGCTACCGGGTCAATCTATCAGGCAACTTTCTGTTTACCCGCAATCACCCCAATAAATTCCTGCACCTGCTTTTGTTTACGTGCTGACAGCTTGCACACCTGGCGCAGCGACTGCATCAGTTCGCTCTCTTCGGGGGCGGGTGGTTGGGCGGTGAGGACAATACAGCCTTCCATCACTTTGACATCTACCGCCGTGCCGGTAGCAAAACCGGCGGCTTCCAGCCACTGACCTTTCAGGGTGATGGCGGGAATACGGCTGTAATCCGGGTAGCGGCTCGCATAACTCACGGTTAATTGACGGTTATTCGCCGGGGAGACTTCTGCTTCGAACGGTTGTGCAATAGAATGCGTGTCAGTCATAACTGCTATTCCCTATAAATAGTGATTGTGATGAGCGGTGCGGGTGTGTTGGCGCACATCCGCACCGCGCTAAATACCTGGATATATCATCAGTAAATATGGGGAAAGTCCAGCTAAAAATTAATGAAAATAAGATGAAAATTAGCGTGAAATATAATTTTTGGTGATGTGAATAAAGCGGCTATTTAGCCGCTTTATTGGTTTTTTGAGGGCGAGAAAATTAGTTTATCGTCACGTCAGTGAGTGCGTCTGCAAGGTGCAGTTGGGTTTGCTGGGCGGATTGAATTTGAGAACTAAGCTCTTCACATATTTTCATGTATTGTTTTAATGTTTCAGTGATTTTTAATTGCTCTTTATAGCAAGGCAATGCAATAACTAACTCTGAAACTTGGTTTCTGGATACATTTTTCATAGATGAACTTGTTCCTCCCGCTACGTCCTTATAATATTTTCGCGAAAACACTGAATTATTAACTAAGTTAATATAATAAGGGTTTGCAAATGAGGAGAATTCAAATCTAATGATCTTATCACTAAGCATTAGATTTATTGGTGGATTTTCAGGTACAACAACAGATCGAGCAACTAGCTCTGAAGTGTTTGCTCTGGAAATTAAAAAATCATTTTCTTTAACTTCATATTCTTGCCTTGGTAATAAATGTTCGGGTAATGCTTTGTTTTCTTGTGGTCGATATTCTCCCCAAGTTACAGCACTAATTTTCAGTACGCCCCATTGATTTCCAGATCTTGGTTCATTCTCACATTGTGGACTCCAGCCTGCCTCGGACTTTAGAGCTAAATCACCTAAACGACACCACTCCCAACCTTCCGGCAGTTCAAACGGTTTTTCCTCATCGCTAATCGGCGGCAACGGTTTTTGTTTTTTTATTTTTCCTTCTTTCACCAGTTGTGCTTTTTCATGCGCAATTCGTTTGAGCAGTTCAGAGGCAGGTTCGTCATTCGGATCCTGCGGCACAAGTTTACCCATTACGGCCAGTTGCAAAATAGTCTGTTTTAACGCATCCACGCTGGCTTCGGTGGTAAATAGTGTGTCGAAATGCTCGCTAATACGCGCCCAGTTTTCAGCCAGTTCCTCGGCATTTTGGCTGTCTGTAAGCGTTCCCAACAGTGTTTCAACCAGTTGCTGATGTGCGTCCAGACTGGTTAGGGATTGCTGTTCCAGTTGGTCGCAGAGGGACATTAACTGAGTAAACCTAATAATAATGCGCTCTTGTTCTTGCAATGGAGGGAAGGGAATAGGATTATTTTCAAAAAAAAGCCTTGGAACACGTTTCTGACCAGCAGAACCAGTCATTTGTGATTCACCAGACTTAAGAAAATTAGGTGATTTAAAGTTTAAAAGAAGATATTTTCGATTAATTATATCGCTAAAAGGGCGTGCAACATGTAATTCGGTTGTTCCAACACCAATGCCGTTTTTTAAGCCAGAAAAAATAGCTGCTTTACTATTTTCAAAGCAAGGTGTTATTTTTGCAATAGCGATATCACCATTAGCAAAGTGTGTATAACCTTTTTTAACATCTTTCCATTTTTTTATTTCAAATTCATGCGAGCCATCAAATTTAGTAGATATGAGTGGCATTGGAATAAATGATATTTCTTGCTCATCATCACTGACATCAATTTTAGGATTTATTTCCGCAATTCTAGTTAGCGTTGTCCACTCCCATCCCTCCGGCAATTCAAACGGCTTCTCTTCCTCGCTAATTTCTGGCAGTGGTTTTTGCTTTTTTATTTTCCCCTGTTTCACCAGCTCTGCTTTTTCCGCCGCAATACGCTTCAGCAGCTCCGACGCCGGTTCATCGTTCGGATCCTGCGGCACCAGTTTACCGCGCACCGCCAGTTCCAGAATCAGCTCACGTAATTTCTTAATGCCATATAAATCATTTTTTCCGGAACTGCCGCGCCCGGCGGTGGAACGGGTTTGCAACGCCGAGGTCCAGGTTTCCATATGATCAACGATCAGCTTTTCCACACTCATTAGTTAACCTCCTTGCCAGACAGCGCAGCGCCAAGAATATCGCGCAGTTGATTACGCAGCGTCTGGATCTCCGCCTGCTGTTTTGCATACTGCGCTAACAGCTCGTCCGGATCATGGCTGACGGTTTCCGCCTGATGTGGGTTTTTAATATCCAGATTGAAGTTACGCGCAATGACATCATCAATGCTGACTTTCCACGCCTGCTCATTCTCGACGCGGCTGGCAAAACCATCGGCCTCGTTACCCCACCAGTCAATCTCCGCCTGAAACTCTTCGAACTTCATCGGCTTGGTTTTACTGTAATTTTTCACGCCCGCCGGATACGGATGCTCATAGAACCAAATCTCTTTGGTTGGCTGACCTTTGGTAAAGAACAACAGGTTGGTTTTAATGCCGGTATAGGGGTTAAAAACCCCATTCGGTAAACGCACGATAGTGTGCAGGTTGCACTCTTCGGTAAGTAGCTTCTTGATTTTGGTTTTAACACCTTCGCCAAATAGCGTGCCATCCGGCAATACCACCGCCGCACGACCGTTTTTCGCCAGTACTTCAACAATCAGTTGCAGGAACAGATCCGCCGTTTCGCGGGTTTGCATCTCTGCCGGAAAGTTCTTCTCAATACCGTCTTCTTCCGTGCCACCAAACGGCGGGTTGGTAACAATGACATCCAGTTGCTCATCCCAGGAGGAAAGCGGTTTGTTCAGAGTGTTGTCGTGACGAATTTGTACCGGTACTTCAATGCCGTGCAGCAGCATATTGGTGGTCGCCAGCAGGTGCGGAAGCTGTTTTTTCTCGACACCGTGGATCTGTTGTTGCAGCGTCTGATGATCGGCGACGCTCTTCACGTATTTGTTCTTTACATGATCGAACGCGCAGGCAAGAAAACCGCCCGTACCGCAGGCCGGGTCCATAATGGATTCGCCGAGTTTCGGATCAACGCGATCCACCATAAAGCGAGTGACGGCACGTGGAGTATAGAATTCGCCAGCATTGCCCGCAGATTGCAGATCTTTAAGGATCTGTTCGTAAATATCACCAAACAAATGGCGTTCGCTGGCGCTGGTAAAGTCAATTTAGTTCAGCTTGTTGATCACCTGACGCAGTAGCGTACCGTTTTTCATATAGTTATAGGCATCGCTGAACGCCTGCTTCACCACGTAGCCGCGTGGGTTTTTATCGATAGGCGCAGTGAGGTTTTTCAACGCCGGGAACAGATCATCATTAACGAACTCCAGCAGGGAATCACCGGTAATGCCCTGCGCGTTGGCGGCCCAACTGCGCCATAAATAACGCTGTGGGATCGGATATTGATAGTTATCCTGCTCCAGTTCCAGCGCCTCTTCCTGGGCATCGAAGATTTTCAAAAACAGCAGCCAGGAGAGCTGACCGAGACGCTGCGCATCGCCGTCCACACCGGCATCTTTGCGCATAATATCTTGTAATGATTTGATTACTGAACTGATAGACATGTTGTATTCCATGAAAAACAAGGCCTTCTGCAACATGATGGTTGCAGAAGGCGCAAAAGAGAGTTGTTAAGCAGAGCGGGGCGGTAATTGGTAGATTTCGTTTTCCAGCTCGCTGAGCGCCTGATTATACCCGTTACGGTCGCCAAATCCGGTTTTAATAATCTCCGGTAAGGTACCCATGCTGTCGAATGGTTTAAGTTTCAGCACCTGAATACTTTCGATCTCCTCTAC
The DNA here is from genome assembly GCF_002965965.1 of Escherichia sp. MOD1-EC5495. Lineage (NCBI taxonomy): Bacteria > Pseudomonadati > Pseudomonadota > Gammaproteobacteria > Enterobacterales > Enterobacteriaceae > Escherichia > Escherichia sp. MOD1-EC5495. The sequence continues at coordinate 22,793 of NZ_PTRI01000012.1, read as the reverse complement.
GCCCGCATCGGCGTATTTATCCAGCAGATTATCGAGCACGGCTTGCGCTGCTTCAGAGTATTTTGTGAAGTAGTTCCGCTTGCGCACGTTCTCGGCGCGCTCTTTGCGGGTTAACGGCGGCTGACCATACACTACGTGGCAAAGCATGTCGAACGGGTCGAGATCTTTACCGACTTCTTCTGCCAGCACTTCCCAGATAATCCCCTGTTGCTCCAGCTCGTGAATGATCGCTTCTTTGCGATCGGCGTCCTGCCACTTGCGGGTAAAGTCATCCAGCGAGGCATATTCTTTGAGCAGTGTTTTACGGGTGTAATCTTTAAAGGATTCGGTAACCAGTTTTCCGTCGGCATCGTAATACTGAACGCGCTGTGCAATAACGCCCACCGCCACGCCATTGACGTGAAACTTGCGGATTTTCTTCTCGTCTTCTTCCGGAAGTGGGCCGACATCATCGGTATCGGTAACCTGGTATGGCGGCGCAGGCGGTTCATCAACGCTTCGTCGTGTTCGCTGATTTCTTCGAGTTTCTCTTCAAAATCAGATTCTGGATCGGCGATATCCTCTGGTGTGGTATCCATGACTTTTTCGGGAATGCCATCGAAACGCTCATCGGCAAACAGTTCGGTGGCTTTTTTAAAGTCGAGGATGGTAAACCAGAGTTTTCCGTAACGCTCGTCGATGCGTGTACCACGACCGATAATTTGCTTGAATTTGGTCATCGACTGGATGTTCTGATCCAGTACTACCAGTTTGCAGGTTTTAGCATCCACACCGGTGGTCATCAGCTCTGAAGTGGTCGCGATAACCGGGTACGGTTTTTTCGGGTTGATGAAGTTATCCAACTGAGCTTTGCCAATTTCATCATCACCGGTAATTTTCATGACGTATTTGTCGTTCTTTTTCACCTGCTCCGGGTTGAGATTAACCAGGGCGCGGCGCATACGTTCTGCATGATCGATGTCGTTACAGAAGACGATGGTTTTATCCATCGGATTGGTGCGCTTGAGGTAGTCGGTAATGGTTCTGGCAACCAGTTCTGTGCGTTCGTCGATTACCATCGTGCGATCGAAATCTTTCTGGTTATAGATACGATCGTCGATCACTTCGCCGTTTAAGTCAGTTTGCCCTTTGGTTGGGCGCCAGCCTTGCAGATCGACATCAATATCAACACGGACAACTTTATAAGGGGCGAGGAAGCCGTCTTCGATCCCTTCTTTTAGCGAGTAGACGTAAACCGGATCGCCGAAGTAATCCGTGCTGGAGACTTCATGCGTCTCTTTTGGCGTGGCGGTTAAGCCAATTTGGGTGGCTGAACTGAAATAATCAAGGATCTCTCGCCAGGCGCTATCTTCGGATGCGCTGCCGCGATGGCATTCGTCGATCACGATCAGATCGAAGAAATCTGGTGCGACTTTTTTAAACGCTTTTTGGTTTTCCTCCGGGCCAGTTATAGCCTGATAGAGCGCGAGGTGTATTTCATAAGCGGGATCAATGCTGCGTCCGCTGACTTTGGTCATTGCCGTACCAAATGGCTGGAAATCATTATGTTTGGTTTGGTCGACCAGAATGTTGCGATCGGCAAGGAACAGAATGCGTTTTTTATTTTTTGATTTCCACAGGCGCCAGATGATCTGGAATGCGGTATAGGTTTTCCCTGTTCCGGTCGCCATGACCAGCAGAACGCGGTTTTGCCCGTTGGAGACGGCTTCTATGGTTTTGTTGATTGCCTGAAGTTGGTAATAACGTGGCGATTTACCGCTGCCATCGTCGTAATAGTCCTGAGTAATCACCGGAATCTGAGCTTGTGTGTATCCTTTCCAGAGGCAGAATTTTTGCCAGAGTTCAGCGGGGGAGGGGAAGTCATCCAGCGTTATTTGTTTTTCAAGGCGTTCACCTTCGGCTGCGGTAGCATCGCGGAAGATAAAGCCATCACCGTTGGTGGCAAAAACAAAAGGAACGTCCAGCAGGTGCGCATATTCAATGCCCTGTTGCATCCCTTTGCCAATTTCATGTTTGTTGGCTTTTGCTTCAATCACAGCTAAGGGAATGCCTGGCTTGTGGTACAGCACGATGTCAGCAGATTTTACCGTTCTGCGTGCCGCAACTTTACCACGTACGATGACTTTACCGTCCCGGAGTTTGACCTCCTGTCTGATTTGCGTTGTGTTGTCCCAGCCTGCATTGAGAATGGCTGGCATAACGCATTTGGTAATGATGTCTGCTTCCGTCAGGTTACTTAGGTTCAGTTCCGCCATGGGGTATTCTCATCTAAATGCGATGCGCAAATTCTACACAGAAAAATAGATGAATTCATCTGTTCAAAGAGTATTATCAGCGTTAAGTCACTGTTTTAAAGGTATTCTTGAGTTTCATCAATAGCTGGATAAGGATTCATATGGAGAATGTTCGGTTCTTGCAAGGAGTTAAAAAATATTTTTGTACTAAGGCATTAGATGTCATTCTGCTCGTTTATCTATTTCTTGGTTTTATACTTCTCCCTTATAAATATCTGTGGAAAGATATTACTTTATCTCTGTGTTTTGTTGGTATTCTTCTTTATGCATTAGTAGAAGAAAATCGCATTACAGAATATATGGGGTATTTTGTTAAGTTCAGTAATAAAAACAGGTTGAATAGTTGTGCTGCCTGGTGTTCACTTATTGCATGGTTTATATTTTTGTTTTTTGTGCTTTCAATTAATATTTTTCCAGTCAGTGCCTCTGTATATATTTTTAGTGCTTTTTCAGCATTTGTTTTTCTGGGAGGTGTTTTTATTATATTAGAGTTGGAATTTAAAAATAATAAAAATTTAATGATTATTAGGTCTATGACTATAGCTGTCATACCAATTATATATTTATTCTCAAGTGGTTTTTCTTCCAGTTTATTTTTAAGTTTGAGTAATCTAAACATCACACTATCACCATGGGTTGAGTATTTCTGGAAAGGGATGGCTTTTTTGTTTCTTTTCTTCATGTTAATGCAACTTATTATCTATTTTGCTTTTTTAACTCTGTGGGCTAAATTAAGTGTGTACAGGTTGTTTATACTTGCCGGAGCATTTATAGCATCTACTATTTTAGTGGTTTTTGCTTCAAAAAATGTAGAGAGTATTTCGTACTACGTTTTAAAAAGTACTATAGATTTTGAATGGCGCAGTCAGGTTAAATGTGGACAGTTGAATATTTCACATCCGGATGAAAGGTATTTCGGGTTTAATACCGATAAATATACTGTATTTTATTCCAATAGAGAGGGTAAATGGGGGGTCAATGAGTTGAAATGTAAGAAAGGCTCTGACAGGAGAGATGCATATTCCATTGAGAATGTCTCAGAATATAACGTGCCTGGATGGCTGAAATAAGTCATCTTTATAATTAAATCGTAAAGGTTCTGGACATAAATGAGCATGGTTAAACATAAACGGGGCACACTCTACACACTTGATGTGCAGCAAGAAGCTGAACTCAAGGCTTTGGTTAATAAATCCGACGATTATATTGATTACAGCGATATTCCTGCGTCTGGTAGCGATGCATGGGCTGACGCCAAACGCGGCAATTTTTTGCCAAATCCAGGTATTCACGCGCAATAAAACTTAGCGGAGGGGAGCACGTCGTTCTGCTTCCCCCTCACTGCTAAATGGGGCATTGAACTGCTTTACACTCAACCTTTCACGCAGACTTCCTCAACCCCGCAAACGCTGCCCGAATCTCTTCCTCCGGCAGCTGAATCCCGATAAACACCATCGTGCTATGCGGTTTTTCATCGCCCCACGGGCGGTCCCAGTCGGCGCTGTAGAGGCGCTGGACGCCCTGGAACAGCAGGCGGTTAGGTTCGCCGTCAATCCACAGCATCCCTTTGTAACGCAGCAGTTTATCCGCCGACTCCAGCAGCAGGTTTTCCATCACGCGGGAAACTTCGCTGATATCTACCGGGTAATCCAGTTCCACCACAATCGACGAAATATCGTTTTGTTTATCCGCGATAAAGTGGAAGCGCGGTTTGGCGCTGACGACGTTCTCTTCCAGCATAAAACCGTTGGTGTTGAACAGCAGCCCCAGGTCGATATCGCCGTGGGTAACGGTGTAGACCGGTGCACGGGCGTTGATGCGCGCCAGACGTTCACGCAGTTTTTCTGCTTCGCCTGCGACGTCGGTTTTAGTCAGCAGAATACGGTCGGCGTAGCCCACCTGGGACTGGGCGATGGTGAACTGGTTCATCTGCTCGTCGGCATGTACCGCATCCACCAGCGCAATCACGCCGTCCAGCAGGTAGCGCTGGCATAAAATCTCATGGGAGAAAAAGGTCTGAATAATCGGGCCAGGATCGGCCATGCCGGTGCATTCAATCACCAGACGGTCGAACTGAATATTGCCCTTGTCGAGATTATCCAGCAGGTCGAGTAGCGCGTCCTCCAGCTCGTTGGAGCGTGAACAGCAGATGCAGCCGTTGGTCAGCGTTTTGATCTGCGTGGCGCGGTCGCCAATTAATTGATCGTCAACGGAGACTTCGCCGAATTCGTTTTCAATCACGGCAATCTTGTAGCCGTGTTGTTCGTTAAGAATATGGCGCAGCAGGGTGGTTTTGCCTGCGCCTAAAAAACCGGTGAGTAGGGTAACTGCAATCGGGTTCATGCTCTCTCCATTAACAACAGCGCATACCGCCTTTACCATCGCCGCCGTAGCGCGCGTTCTGGCGTTCGCGGAAGAATTCTTCATAGCTCATGTACGGCTTGTCGGGATGGTTGGTCTTCATATGCTCGACGTAGTTGTCGTAGTCTGGAATGCCAATCAACATCTTCGCCGCCTGGCCGAGATATTTTTTTGCCTGTCCTAAGTTACCAAACATTTTGCCTTCCAGATATGCGTGAAGCCCGGAAGATCCGGGCTGGGGATTTGCCGGATGCGGCGTAAACGCCTTATCCGGCCTACGATAGACATTTTGTAAGCCGGATAAGGCATCCGGTTAGTGGTGCGAAGAGATCTTCACGCCGCCTTCCGGGATTGGAACGTACGGTGTTTCTTTGTCAGTACGTTTGTCGCTGTTACGCACCTTCAGCCAGGTTTTGAAACCGTAGAAGATGATGCTGTACACCACAATCAGGAACAGAATACTCAGGCCTGCGTTGGTGTAGTTGTTCACAACGATGTGGTTCATGTTGGCAATCTGCTGCGCCGTCAGGTCAGTACCGTTAGCAATCTTCTCTTTGTACTGGCTTGCCATGTAGAAGAAGCCTTCCATCTGCGGGTTGGTGCTGAACAGTTTCAGACCCAGCGCCCAGGTGGTGCAAATAAGCAGCCATACCGCCGGAACAACAGTTACCCAGATGTATTGGGTACGCTTCATCTTAATCAGCACAACGGTGCCCAGTACCAGCGCCACGGCTGCCAGCATCTGGTTAGAGATACCGAACAGCGGCCACAGGCTCTTAACGCCGCCCAGCGGATCGACCACGCCCTGATACAGCAGGTAGCCCCACAGACCCACACAGCCCGCTGTACCGATGATACCGGCAACCAGAGAGTCGGTTTTTTTCAGGAACGGAATGAAGTTACCCAGCAGGTCTTGCAGCATAAAGCGGCCAGAACGCGTACCGGCATCCAGTGCGGTCAGGATGAACAGTGCTTCGAACAGAATACCGAAGTGATACCAGAAGCCCATGTCAGCCATCGGCAGCACTTTGTGGAACACGTGTGCGATACCTACCGCCAGCGTCGGCGCACCACCTGCACGGTTCAGGACAGAAGGCTCACCAATGTCTTTCGCGGTTTGCAGGATCTGCTCTGGAGAAATCACGAAGCCCCAGGAGCTGACGGTTGCTGCCGCGTGTGCGGTAACGTCTTTCAGCTGCGCCATGATGATCGGCGCGTTCTCGCCACCCATTTCATGCAGGTTAGGCATGGTGATGCCAAGACCCGCAGGCGGGGTGTTCATCGCGAAGTAAAGACCCGGTTCGATGATGGACGCAGCAACCAGCGCCATAATCGCCACGAAGGACTCCATCAGCATTGCGCCGTAGCCAATGAAACGCGCGTCGGTTTCGTTAGCCAGCAGTTTCGGCGTCGTACCGGAAGAGATCAGCGCGTGGAAGCCAGATACCGCACCACAGGCGATGGTGATGAACAGGAACGGGAACAGAGCGCCTTTCCACAGCGGGCCAGTACCGTCAATGTACTGGGTCATTGCAGGCATTTTCAGTTCCGGGTTCAGTACCACGATACCCAGCGCCAGGCCGACGATAACGCCGATTTTCAGGAAGGTTGCCAGATAGTCGCGCGGTGCGAGGATCAGCCACACAGGCAGCAGTGCGGAAACAAACGCATAGCCAATCAGCGCGAAGGTAATGGTGGTGTCTTTAAAGGTCAGTGCCGGACCCCAGTACGGGTCGTGAGCAATCACGCCGCCGAAGTAGATAGAGGCAACCAGCAGCACGATACCAATGACAGAGACTTCACCCACACGCCCCGGACGGATAAAGCGCATGTAGATACCCATAAACAGCGCAATCGGTACGGTTGAGCAAACGGTGAAGACACCCCACGGACTTTCGGCCAGGGCTTTAACCACAATCAGCGCCAGGACGGCAAGGATGATGATCATGATTAAGAAACAGCCAAACAGTGCGATAGTCCCCGGTACTGGTCCCATCTCTTCTTTGATCATCTCACCGAGAGATGCGCCGTTACGGCGAGAGGAGATAAACAGCACCATAAAGTCCTGTACCGCACCGGCCAGCACTACCCCCGCCAGCAGCCACAGCGTGCCAGGCAGGTAGCCCATCTGCGCGGCGAGCACCGGACCAACCAGCGGACCGGCACCGGCGATAGCGGCGAAGTGGTGACCAAACAACACGTAACGGTTGGTCGGAACGTAGTTCAGACCGTCATTGTTAATAACCGCAGGCGTCGCGCGCGTGGGGTCGAGTTTCATCACCTTCTGGGCGATGTACAGACTGTAGTAGCGATACGCCACCAGATACACCGACACAGAGGCGACCACGATCCACAGGGCACTGACGTGCTCCCCCCGACGTAATGCAACTACCGCGAGGCAGAATGCACCGATGATTCCAAGAATCACCCAGGGTATGTGCTTGAATAGTTTTTTCGTATCCATAGTAAAACCTGGCATTTTACTCGTCGTCTTTTGGCTTACTGGTGCGGCAGCTACATTCGCTCCCCCAGTCACTTACTGTTGTAAGCACCCGGGGATTCACTCACTTGCTGCCTTCCTGCAAACCAAAATCCATAGAGTAATTTGTTAATCATAGGCCGAAGCCGTTCTAGGTTTGCGTTGCGTTTGAGGAGGTAAATTGACCGCTATCCTGCAGTGATGTTGCCAGAGTTACGCGCGCGTAAAGTAAGGTAAATAACTGAGTGGTTATATTAGGGACGTAAGCGGTCAGTTTTGCAGTTGAGCGGTATTGGGCGAGGTTTATGAAGGCTATTTATGTGATATTGATCACAACCGAAGCGATTTTTAGCCCTCGGTTGTGTTACTCATATAAAAATTATATTCACGCTATAAATATTAAATAACAATATAGCAATATGGTGTATTATTTATTTCTTTAAGTAAAACGTGTTTTTTACGAGATTTAGTAAGGTAAAATTTCTCATCTAAATAACTGTCGATGAGATAATCCAGTCTTTCCCTGTCTATCATGGGGGTGATGCCCAGGGTCCAGAAACTACGCAAATCAAGTTCAGAACGTTTAATTTTGGCACTTTTCTCTAGATCTGCGATCATATTTTTAACACAACTAGTCGCGTCTCTGTTTTGTTTTATTTCAAGTGCGATATAGCTATCTTGCGTCCAGCCTTTTTTACGTAATAAGAAATCTGTGCGTAGTGTGGGGTGCTGGGGATTTCTGCGCTTATCACAGCAAAGTGTTTGTTCTCGCCACCATTCATGGCCTGTTGAGCAGAGCATATTGGCAAATTCAACCTGAAGCCACACTTCCCAACCAGTGATATTGTTTTGGTCAATAATATTAAGTTTTTGACAAATATCCTCACGTTCAAAAAAGAGATGTAATAGCGTTGAGAGATGATCGAAGTCACGGTTTAACATTTCAGACGTCCTTTCTTAAAAATTCACATATAGAACATATTTCGTTCAAAACAGATACAGTTAGTGTGAAAAAAATAAGAAAGAAAAATGTATCAATGAGTGGTTATTGTATTTTTGAACAAAAATAAAAAAAGTGAGGTAAATTTAACCAGTTTCAGGTCGCTACCTATAAAGTTTTCTCATTCCAGGCCGAAAATCCTGCTATCGGTCAACAGGAAAAGAGAAACCATGTTAAAACGTATCAGGATCGTGACCAGCTTACTGCTGGTTTTGGCCGTTTTCGGCCTTTTGCAACTGACATCAGGCAGCCTGTTCTTTAACGCTTTAAAAAAGGACAAAGAAAATCTCTCCGTCTTACAAACCATTCGCCAGCAGCAATCTACGCTAAATGGCAGTTGGGTTGCGTTGTTGCAGACGCGTAACACCCTCAACCGTGCGGGTATCCGCTACATGATGGATCAGAACAATATTGGCAGCGGTTCGACCGTCGCCGAGCTGATGCAGAGTGCCACTATTTCGCTGAAACAAGCGGAAAAAAACTGGGCAGATTACGAAGCATTACCGCGTGACTTGCATCAAAGCACAGCGGCTGCTACGGAGATCAAACGTAATTATGATATCTATCACAATGCACTGGCGGAGCTGATCCAGTTGTTAGGGGCGGGCAAAATCAACGAGTTTTTTGACCAACCTACTCAGGGATATCAGGACGGTTTCGAGAAGCAGTATATGGCGTACATGCAGCAAAACGATCGTCTCTATGACATCGCCGTCACCGATAATAATGCTGCCTTTAACCAGGCAATGTGGGTGCTGGCGGGTGTGCTGATTGTCGTACTGGCGGTTATCTTCGCCGTCTGGTTTGGTATTAAAACGTCGCTGGTGGCGCCGATGAATCGCCTGATCGACAACATTCGTCATATTGCTGGCGGCGATCTGGTGAAACCGATCGAGGTAGATGGCTCTAATGAAGTGGGGCAACTGGCAGAGAGTTTGCGCCATATGCAAAGTGAACTGGTACGTACCGTGGGTGATGTGCGTAATGGTGCAAATGCCATCTATAGCGGAGCCAGCGAAATCGCTACCGGTAATAACGATCTCTCTTCACGCACTGAGCAGCAAGCCGCTTCGTTAGAAGAGACGGCAGCCAGCATGGAGCAATTGACTGCGACAGTGAAACAGAATGCCGAGAACGCGCGACAGGCAAGCCATCTGGCGTTAAGTGCTTCCGAAACGGCACAACGTGGCGGTAATGTGGTCGATAGCGTGGTACAAACCATGCGCGATATTTCCACAAGCTCGCAGAAAATCGCCGATATTATCAGTGTCATCGACGGCATTGCTTTCCAGACGAATATTCTGGCCTTGAATGCGGCAGTCGAAGCAGCACGCGCGGGTGAACAAGGCCGTGGTTTTGCGGTGGTCGCGGGAGAAGTGCGTAATCTGGCTCAGCGTAGCGCCCAGGCGGCGCGTGAAATTAAAAGCCTGATAGAAGATTCGGTTGGCAAAGTGGATGTCGGATCGACACTCGTCGAAAGCGCCGGGGAAACTATGGCGGAGATTGTCAGCGCCGTGACCCGTGTGACCGATATCATGGGCGAAATTGCCTCCGCTTCAGATGAGCAGAGTCGCGGTATCGATCAGGTTGGCTTAGCGGTTGTCGAGATGGACCGGGTAACACAACAGAACGCTGCGCTGGTGGAAGAGTCTGCCGCTGCTGCCGCCGCGATGGAAGAGCAGGCCAGCCGCCTGACTGAAGCTGTGGCTGTATTTCGTATTCAGCAAGAGCAACAGCGTCAGCGCGAAGCGTTGGCGGTAAAAACGGTGGCACCGGTGGTGTCGCGTAAAGCGGTAGTGGCTGATAGCGGGGATAACTGGGAAACGTTTTAATTGCCACAAAAAATGCCCGATAAGCGATGACTTATCGGGCAAGGGGAGATTACTCTTTATGCGGATCGCTAATGGGTTGATGTACCATGAAGATGTACGCCAGCGCGCCTGCTGCGGTGACGCAACCGCAGATGAGTAGCGCCAGACGGAATGAGTGAGTGGTATCGACAATAAAACCGGTAATAATCGGCGCTAATGAGGCGCAGATGAAGCTGGCAAAGTTCTGGATACTGCCCACTGACGCGGTCATGCGAGAAGCGACCGCTACGTGAACCAGTCCCCAGCAGGATGTACTGGCAAAGTGAAGGCAGAACAACGCCATGCCAATCAGCAGAACCGCGCTCATGGGGGTTGTCGCTTGCGGTACTATCAGAGTAAAGGCGGCTGAACTGAACATCCCGGTAATAATACAGAGCTTACGGTTCTTAATCGGCTTCATCCCTCCTTTGACCAGCCAGTCGGTCACATATCCGTTGAGTAGCATCCCGATCCCACCGAACAGGAAAGGTATTGCCGCCATCAAGCCCGTGCTTTTTAAATCCAGGTGATAGGCTGTTTGCAGGTAACCCGGCAACCAGGCAATGTACAGCCATGCCGCATAGTTGATACCACTGAAACCGAGCATCATTCCCCACATTGTGCGGTTACGAAACAGGCTGCGCCATTCGGCAAAAGTGAGTGGGTCGCGGCGGGTATTGACACTACCGGCGTTGAGATAGGTTTGTTCAACGGCGGTCAGCACTACCTGCTCGCGGTTGCGATAGAGCATAAACCAGGCGATGGCGAGAAAAATACCCAGTGATCCGATGGTTATAAACATCCCACGCCAGCCGATGGCCAGCATTATCGCTGCCAGAATCGGCGGGCTTATGGCAACACCAATGATGGCGGCTGCGTTAAAAAAGCCCATCGGACGTCCACGTTCTTTGATGTTGAACCAGTCGTTAATCACTTTAACACCGCACGGGTTCATGGGAGCCTCACCGATCCCCATACCAATACGTACCAGCACGAACTGCGTAAAGCTGTGTACCATGCCAGACATTGCCTGGAATAGCGACCAGACTAGCATCCCTAGTCCCAACATCAGACGTGAACCTTTGCGATCCAGCAGTGCGCCTGCTGGCAATTGCGCAATCCCGTAAGAGAGCGAGAACACGGAGAGTAAAGCGCCCATCTCGGTGGCGTTTAACCCCAGTTCTCCACGAATAGTTACATTCGCCACCGACAGCGAACTGCGATCGAGAAAATTTATTACCGCAGCAATAAATAATAACAACATGGCGGTGGTTTGAATGTGTTTAATTCGTGTACTGCGTTGAATTAATCCATTTGGTGGCACGGGGATATCTACCGACGACGTTGAGCGAAAGGAAGATTGCGGATCGAGGGTAATATTTTCTTTTTCCACGCCGAACTCCTGTATCTATAATATATTAATTATTTGCGTAATTATGTATTGCGCAGGGTTAATATTAATGGCAGATGAAATCTTTAGGATTTCACTACCGCTCACAAGAAAACATTTATAGTCGACTGGTTGCGAGCATAGGTAAGTCGGAAATTTCGGGTGTTTATATTTTGATAAAACCGTGCACAAACTAATAGTTTGCTGTTTTTAATCTGTATTTAATAAACGTACCGCTTGTTCTTCTTGATGGAACGAATCATCGCTTGTTTAGCTGAATTCAAATGGTTACGTAGTGCAAGCGTAGCATCCACATAGCTGCGGCAAACCAAAGCACTGAGAATAGTCATATGCTCATCTATGGCTATGATATTGCGCTGCCGGCGATCGTTTTCGTCCCATTGATAGTGGAAATGAAAGATGACGGAGATAATATCAATGGATTGATTGAAAAAGATATTGTCAGTGGCTGAAAGCAATAAGGAATGGAACTCTCTGTCCAGTTGCGAGAACGTGTGAAAATTACTGCCGATGTTGTTACGCAGCATTCGGTGGCGTTCGAGCATGGTTTTCACCTGAAACCAGCGCGGATCATTATCAGGCAGAGTGAGAAAACGCTGGATTGAGCGCGTTTCCAACATTTCGCGCAGTTCAAAAAGCTGCTCAGCGTAGGATTGATCGAAATGCTTTATCCTCCACTGACCGCGTTTTTCGCTTTGGGTGAGGTTATAGCACCATAATTTTAAAAGATATTTTCTTGCCGTAATCGAGCTGACACCTGCCGCTCGCGCCAGTTGTAGCTCCGAAAAAGTTTCACCAGGCAATAACTGACGCTGATTTATCATCGTGAAAAAAAATTGCTCAAATACTTTGTCTTGCTCGCTTATCGAAGCTGCGGGACAGGCAAAACCATCGTTGTGATCAGGTTTACGCGTGATGACGTGGTCATTTCCGACCTGCGTCAGGACACCGCATTCGCGTAAGTGGCTGAGAACATGACGCACCGTGGTGCGACTGACGTTGTACATTTCCGCTAGTGAGCTTTGCGATGGGAGTGGGGAAGGGATATGACCACATACCATCTCATCAATAAACTGGTTAACCACATTATGGCGTAAATTTTGTGAGCGACTCATATTTTTCTCCTTGTCGCGCTATTAAAACCCGATTTAAAACATTTTTATGCGTGTATTTTCACAAAATAGATTTTCTATTTCACTGGCATTTTTCATTTTCATTGATATCTAAGACAACAAAAAATGGAGAGCAGAATTATGCCTAAGATAAATACATTAATTTGCCAGAAACCGAAAGAATTAGTCTGGAAACAATATGAAATGCCAATTCCCGGTGGCGATGAAGTATTGATAAAGATTAAGTCTGTCGGAATTTGTGGTACTGATATTCATGCCTGGGGTGGAAATCAACCATTTTTTAGTTATCCACGCGTGTTAGGCCATGAAATATGTGGAGAGATTGTTGAATTAGGTAAAGATATTGCTGATCTCAAAAATGGCCAGCAAGTTGCAGTGATCCCTTATATCGCCTGTCAGCAATGCCCGGCGTGTAAAAGTGGTCGCACCAACTGCTGTGAAAGCATTTCGGTCATAGGAGTGCATCAGGATGGCGGTTTTAGTGAGTATTTAAGCGTGCCAGAAGCGAACATTTTGCCCGCAGACGGCATCGACCCACAGGCGGCAGCGTTGATTGAACCCTTCGCCATTAGTGCTCATGCGGTGCGCCGCGCGGCAGTTGCGCCTGGCGAGCAGGTGCTGGTGATTGGGGCGGGGCCAATCGGTCTCGGCGCGGCGGCAATTGCTAAAGTTGATGGCGCACAGGTGGTGGTGGTGGATACCAGCCCGGCGCGGCGTGAGCATGTGATAAGGCATCTGGAGCTGCCCGTGCTTGATCCGTTCGCAGAAGATTTTGATGACCAACTACGCGCGCAATTTGGCGGCTCTCTGGCGCAGAAAGTGATCGACGCGACAGGTAATCAACATGCGATGAATAACACTGTTAATCTGATTCGCCACGGTGGCACGGTCGTCTTTGTCGGCCTGTTTAAAGGCGATTTGCAAATCTCTGATCCAGAATTCCACAAAAAAGAGACCACAATAATGGGTAGCCGTAACGCTACGCCGGAAGATTTTGCGAAAGTCTGGCGGCTGATGGCGGAAGAGAAGATCACTGCTGACATGATGTTAACCCATCGCTATCTGTTCGCCACGCTGGCAGAAACCTATGAGCGCGATGTGATTAACAATCGTGAGTTGATTAAGGGTGTGGTTACTTTCTGATAATGAGTGACTGGTAAAGTGGCTATATAGCGTTGGACACTATTTTTATTTATCAATAATGTTTTGTTGGTCGGATAAGACGTTTACGCGTCTTATCCGACCTGTAAATCCGTCAGTGTTTACCCTTCACGCGCCACCACTTTAATTTCCACCATCCCGATACCGAGTTTACGCGGCGAGTGACCGAGAATATTCCCTTCGTTGGTTGCGACGGGTTCCGGCGGCACAATCACCAGGGTGTCGGCATCGGTTGGGTTATCGAAATGCAGCGTAGTGGTGGTCACTTCGTTGCCCAGCACAATGGTTTGTTCTTCATTGCCAACGCGTACCGGAATGGGGCGGCTGGCGTTATTACCGTAGGCTTTGGCGGTAATCACCAGATCAAATTTCTTCGGCAGCGGATGCTTGTACTCGATTTTCACTTCATCGCCAAGCTGTGCATTAGACCAGCGACCCCACGACTCCGGACGGGAAATCCCGCTAAACTGTTTCACCTCTTCCGGCGCACCCGCGACGTTAAAGATGAAACTGTCTGCTTTGTAGCGAATATCGTTATCGACAATCTTCAGTGTATCGACATTGCCTTTGTAGCGTGCCATGTCGATGACCGTGTCCTTAAATGCCGTTTTACCTTTCCATTCTGGCTTATCGACATGCTGCACAGTTTGTTGCCCGCCAAGTTGCCCCTGTGAAACACACCAGTCGGTAGAAAGCGCCAGTTCCGGCGCCCACAACTGCCCCATTTTGTAGCAGCGGTCAACCCAGATGAAATTATCACGTGGGGCGAAATCGGCCAGTTGGAAACGCAGTGGTGCGGAGTATTCACTTTCTGGCAGCGGTTCCACTCGTTTGTCTGAAACCCGCAGCAGCAGCGGCAAACGGAAATGACTACCCGAGAAAGCGATCATGTTTTTATTCTGATTGATGGTAAATTCTTTTATCTCGGTGGGGAATTTCCACAGACGAATGATATCCGGCTTCCACGCCAGTACTTTCTCTTTCATGTTCAGGAACACTTCTGACATTGACTGACCAGAAAGGCTACTGCGTCCGAGGCCGATAAAATTATCACCACCAAGGATATCCAGTACCGTAGCGCCGTTATCCATCGTGTTGCGCTTCACTGCCAGCGTCTCTTGCTGCGGTTTGTCGCCACGGATGACAAAAAACAGGTTATTGCGATCCTGCTTATTGAGGTATTTCCACGCCGTGTTATTCATCGCTAAATGGTCAGAAGAGACGACGATGACGGTATCTTTAAACCACGGTGACGCTTTGATTTTGTTGATAAACGTCGCGATGTTCTCCTGGCTGCAACTTACCGCGCTGAATGACTGGTTCGGTTTTCCGTCAAAATCATATTTTTTGCGATTACAGGTACGAGAGATAAAACCATCCGGGTGATGGGTATCGACCGTCAGGGTAAACAGTGAGAACCGCTGACCAGAGCGGGAAAGCTCTTCAAATTTTTTCCATGCTTCATCCAGCACGGTATCGTCGTAGAATCCCCAGTCGTTGCGATAATGCGGGTCTGCGACCACGCTTTTTAGTTCTTCCGAGCCGTACAAATGGTCGAAGCCGTGTGATTTCAGGAACACATCTTTACCGGCAAAACGCAGATTGGCTCCCTGTACGAAATAGTTCTGATAACCCGAGTTTTTCAGGATATCGCCCAGACAGATGTTCTGCGGGAAGAAGCTGGAAACAGATGCAGAAGCGTTGCCTTCAAATGGAGCAAAAAGCGGAATACCACACTGGGAAGCCACCATGCCCGCAATCGTGTAGTCCGTTCCCGGCAACTGCTGCGTATGGCTGAAATCCAGACTCTCATTTTTCAGCGCGCCCAGTTCAGGCGTGAGATCCGGGAAAGCATCGTTGTCAAAATAGGTGCGTTCGAGGCTTTCTCCGTAGATATAAACCAGGTTGAGTTTCGGGTCAGGAATGGTTTTCGACGGTTCTTTATAATAAGCCGCAAAGTCCGGATCGCCGTCGCGCGACTGGGATTTCACCAGTTCTGTTATCTGACGAAACGCCGGGCTGGCATCGACAGAACCCAGTGCCAGCAAGAGCGCCAAAAGGCTGTAACCAAAATGGTGCGGATGATGACGTCGGCGGCGCAGGATCCAGCCCAGTGCACCGAAAACGACTGCCAGTGCCAGTGCAATGCCAATACCTGGCAGGATATATTTGCTGACGCCTGCACCGGTCAGGCTGTTGGTTAAGGTATAGAGAACCGCGTCGTTAATACCATCGCCAGTAAAATAGTCGCTGGCAAACAGGGTAATATTTAAAACGACAAATAACCCTAACACCGTTAACGTGGCGGCAAACCACCAGGTGTTACGTCCCGCTTTCCATGCGTAGATCAGCACAGAGGCGAGAAACAAGGCAAATGAGAGTAGTTCTGACAACGGGCGATCCTCACTAAACCAGGCTGTGTAGCCGATGCTTAAGATTTTTTGAGAAACACAATGTAATGGCGCTGCCATATTGCTGCAATTCTAGTGTCAAAAAAATGCGATGTTGTTAGGAATTAGTTTATAAACAGACTTTTTTGATCGAGGTTGTTTCCCGCATAGCAGGGGATGAAAGCGTCAGAAGTGGGAAAAAGAGAAGGGGATTGCCGCGCCAGCCGATTAACAGCTAAAACGCGGCGTTATGCGGATCAAGAGATAAAGTTCAGACCTTGCTTTAATACCAGATCACAGGCTTTGGTTTTCACTTTCTCCGCCAGCGGAGTCGTACCGATGTTATCCAGATTAAGCTGCTGGCCATCTTTGGTTTTCAGCAAACCCTGAATGCCGTCCAGATAGTTGGTGTCTTCTTTCTGCTCTTCGCTGTTCAGACCCAGCTTCTCCAGTACCTGGTTTTTGATGTTTTCCGCATCGGTCACCGAAGCCAGCTTTTGCTTCGCGCAGTATTGCAGAATGCCTGCGGCATTGTTCATGTTATCTGCGCTTAATGCCTGATTGCCGCTACTAAGCAGGTTAGTTAATGAAGCGAGCGACCAGCCGCCTTCCTGTGTGGTGTTTTGATTGCCTAACTCGCTGGCGGCGCTGGAGAGCGCATCTTTCCAGGAAGCGGCATTCACCCCGGCGGAAATTAATGCGCTGGCGGTAATTGCACAGCACAGAAGGTGTTTAACAGTTTTCATCATCATTACTCAAGGTGGAATTTTGTCGCAGTATAACGCCGGGAATGGGGATTAATACTCTTTACCCGTTACCCGACTACGATAACTGTCCCAGTTGAAGATCACCCACAGACTGTTACCCAGGCGCATACGATCCATAACACGCTCGCCCAGCAACTTCGTCATTTCCTCCACATTGCTGTTTGTCAGCATTCCGGTTGGGCGCTTGGAAGAAGAGCGACGATCGACGATCTGATTGATGATCACTTTTTCGTATTTAGATTCGGTCTGCACGCCGATCTCGTCGATCACCAGTAGATCAACGTTGCTCAGATCGTTGAGCAGTTGTTCTTCACTGGCACCGCTATTTTTGAAGGTATCTTTCATCGCCGACATAATATCGGCAACAGTAATAATCAATACCGATTTGCCGCGCAGCAGTAGTTCGTTGCAGATTGCCGCCGCCAGATGGTTTTTACCGGTGCCCGGCTTGCCAGAAAAGATAAAGCTGGCGATGTTGCCGTCGAACTCTTCGACATACTGACGCGCTTTGCTCAACGCATTCATCTGCCCTTCGCATTCAACACGATAGTTCTCAAAGGAACAGTTCTGATGCAGCGGACGAATGCCGGAGCGGTTAAAGGTGCGCTGCATTTTCATCGCCCGATTCTCGCGCTCCAGAGCGGCGGAGCGGAGCGCCCCTTGTTCTTTCTGCCACGCCAGAAGTTCTTCACCCGTTTTGAAGGCGGGTTTGATATGGGCAGGCATCATTTTTTGCAGGCGTTGCATCAGGTCGCCAACGTTTTTCATCGTTAACCTCTGAATCCTGGTGGAATTTGGCTGTCAGGTTCGCTGACCGTGTTCACATCTCGTTTGGCCAGGCCGCCGTTGCTGGCGCGACCAATTTGCAGACTGCGCGCAAGTTTTTGCTGCCACTGTACATGGTGAAAGACTTTGCCTTCCGCCTGCCAGTAGGCAATGAATGAGGCCAGTTCTTCGGCGGTAGCGGGCTCTCTTAGTGCCACGCCCCACAACGCGGCCTGGCGAGTGAAGTCGGCATCGGGTCGCCAGTCTGGGTACATGGCAAATTTTCCCATCGGTACGGCAACGGGGGCAGTTTGCGGTTCCTGATAGAGTTGATCGTCCAGAGCGACATCGCTTCCCGGACGTGCCAGCTTTTCTTCCAGCGCCAGCAGTTCAGCAAGACGCGCGGGCGTGACGGCATAAAACGCCGGGGCGTTGTTAGCAAATACGGCAACCATTCCGCCTTCAGCTTTTGCCAGAACGGTCTGGTGATCGTGTACCAGGGCGTCAATACCAACGACGTCCGGGGTCAAAACTCTGGAAGACATACTGTTTCTCAATATGGAACGATGAACGAGAAGGGAGATTACTTTTATAGTAACACACGGATGAAAGGAGGCTGTCTCTCATCCGTGTGCTTTAAGCGAGGCAATTTTATACGCGAGGGCGCTTGCGGTACAACCATAATCCAGGAATGGAAAGACCGATGGATAATGCACCAACAATTGATGATGCCGTAAGAAAGTTGGTTAACAGGGTAATCATCAACGGCTCGCTATAACCTAACTGACTGATTTTTACAGCTGAAATCATTGCTGTATAAGCAGAAATGCCAGGGAACATGGGGATAACAGCCGCCACGGTAAAGACTTTTGGATGCGCCAGATACCAGCGCGACCATTGAATACCAATGGTGCCGACCAGCATAGATGCCATAAAGGTTGACCACTCAATATTCAGCCCGGTAGTCATTAAGATCATTCGTGAACCATGACCAATCGCGCCAAGCAGCGCACACCAGCGTAACGCCCGAACCGGAACATTGAATACCATCGCAAATCCGACCGCAGGAATTGCCGCGAGGATCATATCCTGCACCAACGCTATGAGAAATTCGATCATACCCATCCGCGTAGTCCCCAAATCGTCAGTGCCATCACCACGCCAACGCAGGTAGCCAACGTCAACAGGCTGGCAATTGCCCAGCGTGCCAGCCCGGTATTGATGTGGCCTTTAAACATATCGGCGACGGCATTAATCAACGGAAAGCCCGGCACCAGCAACAGAACGCTGGCCGCCATCGCTATGGTAGGCGTATGACTGAATGTCGGAAGTTGTAAAAGGAGGCCGGAAATCGTGGTGGCGGCAAATGCGGTGAGGCAAAAGTTTATCTGCGGGTGAAGATGGCGTTGTGCCAGCAGTTGGCGGATGTACATGGCGATCATGCTGGCAAAGAACGTAATCAGCGCGCCGTCCCAGCCACCGTTATTCAGTTTGCAGAAACAGGCGCAAGAAAGTCCAACCATCAGGGCTACCAGCCAACGCGGATAGCGCAGAGGATGTATTTGACTAAAACGCTTCTCCACACCTTTGCAATCCAGCAATTTATGTTCCGCCAGGATCACAATGTGCTGTACTTCAGTAACCACATGCATATTAATGCCGCGATCCTGATTTTTACGTGTCGAGGTTAAACATTGACCATCTTTAATGGTGGTCAGCACAATTGCGTTGGAAGAGATGGAGCTTTCAACGCAGTCCATCCCCAGCGCACGCCCAAGTCGTGAAGAAAGCTCATCCACCAGCGCACTTTCCGCCCCGTGCTGCAAAAGAAATAATCCGCACTGGATACATAGCCGTGTTACGGCTCGCTGTTGCTCAGTTTGCATAACTCGCCCTTTGTCATAGACGTGCTGCGTATTGTTCAAATAATGAGACCCCATTTGTATCATGAAGCGCGGTTGTTTTGGGGTTGGTTAAGATCAAAATTGCGCTGATTAATTCTGGTTATGGTCACAGGAAGCGATCCGCGTCGGAGGTCAAATAAATATCCTCATGAATATTATCACTGAAATGAATTTATAGTTTTGTTTTTACTTGTTTGGCTAATAGCAGGAGAAATCAATTTTTCGAATCTGGATAAGAAATATCTTTCAGTTTTTATTGCTTTTTTTGTTGTTCTTTCGGACTAAAGGCCTTGTATTTCGCCTTTGGTCATTATTTTGAATGATATCGTAAACTGATTGGATTTGCGGTTTTTGATTAAGTATTTCTAACAACATAATTTAGATATTTTAAATGTGTCAGAGGTATTTTACCAGGTTATTATTTGATGCTAGCCTCCTGAAACATACAAAGGATTTTTGGTGTGTTAGGGGTAAACTGATATGAAAGTGAATGCTAAGGATAATTTATTCGCTAGATCTATTAATTTGTTGGAGTCATTTGAGGGATGAATATCCTGATTAAACCATCATGATTTATAGAGAGTGGATATGGAGGATATATGTTGCCAGGATGCTGCAAAAATGGAATTGTTATCAGTAAAATACCCGTTATGCAGGCAGGATTAAAAGAGGTCATGAGGACCCATCTACCTGAATATGAAATAACGAGTAGCGCCTCTGCGGAGGAGTTGACCTTATTACAATTACGTCGTGCTGGGTTAGTGATTGCCGATTTATCCGGCGAAATGGAAGACCCGCGTTCCGTTTGTGAACATTACTATTCATTGATCTCACAATACCGGGAAATACATTGGGTTTTCATGGTTTCGCGTGCCTGGTACTCCCCGGCAGTAGAACTGCTTATGTGCCCAACAGCGACGTTACTGTCCGATGTCGAACCCATTGAGAATCTGGTTAAGACCGTTCGTTCCGGCAATGCGTATGCGGATCGTATCAGCGCCATGCTGACCTCTCCGGCAATGACTGAAACTCAGGATTTTAGCTATCGCACCGTCATTCTGACCCTTTCAGAGCGCAAGGTACTGCGGCTGTTAGGCAAAGGATGGGGCATCAATCAGATAGCTTCATTGCTCAAGAAAAGTAATAAAACTATCAGCGCACAAAAAAACAGTGCGATGCGTCGGCTGGCAATTCACAGCAATGCTGAGATGTATGCATGGATAAATAGCGCGCAGGGTGCAAGAGAACTTAACTTGCCTTCTGTTTATGGAGATGCCGCAGAATGGAACACAACCGAATTAAGAAGAGAAATGTCGCACTTATAGAAAAATGCGTCATGAGCAGTATCGGTATTGAGAGTTTATTCAGAAAGTTTGCGGGTAACCCTTATAAGCTCCACACCTATACCAGCCAGGAGTCGTTTCAGGATGCCATGTCGCGGTTCTCGTTTGCGGCGGTTATTTTTTCTTTTTCTGCCATGAGAAGTGAGCGCAGAGAAGGATTATCTTGCCTGACTGAGCTGGCGATTAAATTTCCGCGTACCCGACGTTTGGTTATTGCAGATGATGATATTGAAGCACGGTTGATCGGTTCATTATCTCCATCACCACTGGACGGAGTATTAAGTAAAGCATCGACGCTGGAAGTTTTTCATCAGGAGTTATTTTTGTCATTAAATGGTGTGCGTCAGGCAACCGATCGGCTGAACAATCAGTGGTACATTAACCAAAGTCGGACGTTAAGCCCAACGGAGAGAGAAATATTGCGTTTTATGTCGCGTGGCTACTCAATGACACAAATTGCCGAGCAGCTTAAACGCAATATCAAAACGATCCGCGCGCATAAATTTAATGTGATGTCGAAATTGGGCGTCAGTTCTGATGCAGGGTTGTTGGAGGCCGCAGATATTCTGTTATGTATGCGGCATTGCGAAGCAAGTAATGTGTTGCATCCCTATTAATCCGCATGATGCCGGGTTTACTTCCCCGGCAGTGCTTTCATTTCAGCGTACAATCGCCACATTGCTGCACATCCGGTAGGCGATAACGCTGGCAGCAGGTTCGGCGCACCAGCAGGCCGTCGCGCAGTACCACGGTACGCCAGAGTGGATTGTCTTCGCCGCTGGTGAGTGTTTTCTCAAAAAAGAGGGCATGGCGGAGCGATTCAACCGTCGCCTCGCCGAGCAACTGCTTCATTTCTGTCAGATACCAGTTGATCAAATAACCGGTATTACTCCAGATAAGTTTGCCGTTAATCTCTCCAGTCGCTTCTAATGCCTGCACTACCGGGACAAGCGCCTGGCTGACTAACGTTTCCATTCGCTGTTGTGGAGAATGTGTTGTTGCGTTTTTGTCTTCACACACATCGACCCAGAAACAGGCGGCGCGTCCGGTTTCGTGAAACTCAACGTGGAAATGCTCCGGGGAAAGGTCTAACGCTTTTTCCTGCGTCAGCAGCGCCAGCATTAATGGTGGCACCATCAGGCCGATATACCATTGTGCCCACAACGAGATCAGCGGCTTGTTCTCGCGGATCATCATCGGTTGGTTGCGGTAGATATGATCGGAATAGACCGCCAGTAGAGAACTTAGCGCATTCGGTGATGACCATTGCGCCAGCGTCATGGCGTTAAGCGGAGCGGGTTCATCCAGGCGGATAAACTCCAGCAAATGTTCACGATGTTCTGCGATCGTTGCACGTACTGCTTGTGCAAGCCCAGGAACCTGCGGCTGGAGATGCGTTCGCCAGATAACATCTTCAGGAAGCGGTGCGGAACGATAGGTCATAATCGTGATAGTAATCTAAATGATAATGATTGCTAATCCTATCGATAGGTTTACCCGATAGCAAGGGATTTCTCTGGCTTGAAAATGATAAAAATTATCATATGACATTGCTTATCATTATCGATTTGAGAGATAAAACCATGTTGCAACGTATGCTGGGCAGTGGCTGGGGAGTGTTGCTGCCGGGATTGCTGATTGCAGGGCTGATGTATGCGGATTTATCGCCGGATCAGTGGCGGATTGTCCTTCTGATGGGATTAGTGCTGACGCCGGTGATGCTGTATCACAAACAGTTACGGCATTACGTTTTGCTACCATCGTGCCTGGCGCTTATTTCTGGCGTCATGCTGATGATAATGAACTGGAATCAGGGATGATAAAACAAGAAAGGAAGTAAAGATAATTGGTGCGAGGGGGGGGACTTGAACCCCCACGTCCGTAAGGACACTAACACCTGAAGCTAGCGCGTCTACCAATTCCGCCACCTTCGCA